>CAJXZG010000061.1 GCA_913063265.1 uncultured Prolixibacteraceae bacterium
GCTTCACCAAATTTGGTGAAGCTTTTTTACTTTCCAATCTATAATTGAAAAACATCGCCTGCCTCATATCTCGATGTCAAAAGAACTTCATATTTTGACTTTAACGGATTCATAGTTTCACTTGCAATTTCAGGAGTATTGTTCTCTTTTGAAAGATGACTCAGAAAAACGCACTGTAAATTTTCACCTGCGTGAGCTTGTAACAATTCGAAGGTTTGTTTATTTGACAAATGGCCCAATTCAGAAGCCACACGTTTTTTTAGAAAATAAGGATACCTTCCTTCCCACAGCATCTTTTCATCGTAATTACTTTCCAAAAATAATCCGTCGCACATTTTTAAATGTTCAGTAACATTACTGCAGGCTTCGCCAATGTCGGTAAAAACACCGATATTTTTATTTTTATACTGAACTCTAAATGAACAAGGTTCTGACGCATCGTGGTTTTTTTTAAAGCTAAATACCGAAAATTCTCCAATTTCAATTATCTCACCTGGCTCAAAAAACCTCGGAGAATCGGGACGAAGATTTTTATAAGCGCCATGAAAAGTTTTTGCTGTTAAATAAATTGGAACCTGCATTTTTTTACTTACACCTCTTACACCCCTCATGTGATCACTGTGCTCATGAGTTACAAACACTGCTTTTACTTTAGCAGGATTCAAATTTCGTTCTTTCATTCTAATCAGAATCTGTTTACACGAAATTCCGGCATCTACGAAAATGGCATCTTTTTCATTCCCGATATAGTAACAGTTTCCATTACTTCCCGAGGCAATAGCACATATTTCCAACATCTTCCTCTAAATTTACTATTCTGAATTTATTTTACCAGTTTCGAAATCGCCCTGAACTCACTCGCCGCCGATGTTCTCGTTAATTCGAAAAGAATTGATTCGTATGAAGTCATCATAATTCCCTCGTATCGAAAACGTTCTTTTGCAAGTTCAATATTATTTTTTGAGCGTGAAGAAACACAATCCATTACTACAATCGGATTAAATCCTGATTCTTTCAGGTCGATTGCTGTTTGTATAACACAAACATGAGATTCAATTCCTGAGATAATAATATTTTTGGCGTTTAGCTCCTTAATTTTTTCAACCACCGCAGGTTCGTCACAACAACTAAAATCACGTTTTTCGATATATTTAAAATCCGGAATTGCTGACTTAATTTCAGGAAGTGTTTCTCCTATTCCTTTTGTATATTGTTGCGTTACAATTATTGGCAAGCCCAACTCATTTAATCCTTGAATTAATACCTGATTATTTTTTAACAAAGTCTCCTTATCGCACATAACAGGAAATAGTCTTTCCTGAATATCAATAACTAATCCAACTGTATTTTTCTTTGTTATTCTCATTTATAAACTAATAATTGATTTTATCCTTTTGCCTGAGCTCTAGATTTGTCACCAAGATATCCTCCATGATGACGTTTGGCATAATCATGAGCGGTAAATCCAATTTTGTTCATCATTGAAACCACCAAAGCATCACCAATAACTGTCATTACCGTAGTTGAGGTTGTTGGAGATAAACCGAGCGGGCAAACTTCAGTCGGATTTCCTGTATTGATAAATGCATCTGCAGTTTTTACCAGAATTCCATCAGGATTTCCGGAAATTAATATTACAGGCAAATTAGCATAAAGATGATGAGCAAGGTCAACCAACTCAATAATTTCCCGAGTTTTTCCTGAGTTTGAAATCAATAATAAAATATCATTCTCCTGTACCACACCCAGATCTCCATGTTGTGAATCGCTTGGATGTAAAAAAACTGCGGGTGTTCCTGTAGAACTAAAAGTTGTGGCAATATTTGCGGCGATCTGCCCTGCTTTTCCCATTCCACTTGCTACCAGCTTTCCTTTCTTTAGGTGAACACGGTCATAAATCAAATCAATTGCCTTTACAAATCCATCCTCCACAGGAATATTAAGAATAGCTTTTGCTTCGTGTTCTATAACCTTACGGATTGTTTCCTTCATTTTTATAAAATTGAAATGCAAATCTAAGTGAAAAAACAGTTGGAATCAAATGATTTACAAATCGAAAGTCTTAAAAAAATTACACCTTAAAAATCCATGTAAAATTTCTTTTGAAAAATAGTTAAAGTCTTGAACTTAATCCTTTGAAATTTATTTAATGTTGATTCAGCAGAGTCGTGTTATCTTTGAAATTCAATCCATACAAGAAAGTTTTAAGCTGAAACGATTTTATGACAAGGATAATATACATACTAATTTGTGATTTTAGTCACATCCCTAATGTGTTATATGTCATAAAAATTAATGAACAATTCTCATGTCTTTACGGTTAAATAATCATTACTTTTATTAAATTTTTAAAACCAAAATATAAACGAACCTTTCATTTCTAAAATGTTCAAGGATTAAAGGGAGTATTAAACAAATTTTAAATGAAAATTCACGAATATCAAGCCCGAAATTTATTCAGGAAGTACGGGATTCCTGTACCTGATGGCGATGTATGCCACTCAATGGACGAAGTAAAACAAAAAGTTTCAGATGATGACAAACTACGAGTTGTTAAAGCACAGGTTCATGCCGGAGGCAGGGGCAAAGCCGGTGGTGTAAAACTGGCAAAAACAAAGGCTGAAGCGATTGCTGCTGCGGAACAAATTTTGGGAATGACCATTAAAGGTTTGACTGTAGAAAAAGTATTAATTGCCGATGCTGTCGATATTGAAAAGGAATATTATTTTGGATTGATCAATGACAGAAATACCAAATCGGTAACCTTAATGGCCAGTGCAGAAGGAGGTGTGGAAATTGAAGAAGTGGCAAAAGTTTCGCCTGAAAAGATTATTAAAATGGCCATTGACCCTACGATGGGATTAATGGATTGGCAGGCACGTAAAATTGCATTACAACTTTTTGATGAACCAAGTCAGATACGTCAGGCGGCTTCTATATTTGTAAAACTTTATCAATTATACGTTGATACTGATTCTTCTTTAGCTGAGATTAACCCTTTGGTTTTAACACCCGATAAAAAAGTATTAGCCATTGATGGAAAAATGAATTTTGACGACAACGCCCTGTTCCGTCAACGTAAAATTTTACAAATGCGTGAGGTGAATGAGGATGAGGCAAAAGAAATAGAAGCATCGGCAAAAGGATTGTCATACATAAAACTGGATGGGAACATAGGATGTATGGTAAATGGTGCCGGATTAGCCATGGCAACAATGGACATGATAAAACTGTATGGTGGTAATCCTGCAAATTTCCTTGATATTGGTGGCTCATCAAACCCCGAAAAGGTGGTTGACGCCATGAATATTTTGTTAAGCGACAGTAATGTTGAAGCAGTCATGATCAATATTTTTGGTGGTATTACAAGATGCGATGATGTGGCACGTGGACTTGTTATTGCCCTGGATGAAATTAAAACGGAGATTCCTATTGTAATTCGATTGTCGGGGACAAATGCAAAAGAAGGTTTGGAAATTATCAGGAAAAAGGGATTACCTACGGTTTCAACAATGAGTGAGGCAGCCAAAACAGCAATTGAATTAAGTAAAAAGTAGCAAAATGAGTATATTGATCAATAAAAACACAAAAGTAATAGTACAAGGGATCACTGGTCGTGACGGAGCTTTTCATACCAGTAAAATGAAAGCTTACGGAACAAATATAGTGGGGGGAATCTCTCCGGGTAAAGGAGGTATTGAAGTTGAAGGTGTTCCAGTTTTTAATACTGTGGAAGAAGCCGTTCAAACAACAGGAGCCAATGCGTCTGTAATATTTGTACCTGCACCATTTGCCGGAGATGCGATATTAGAAGCCAGTTATGCCGGAGTTGAACTTGTTATTTGTATTACAGAAGGTGTGCCGGTTCAGGACATGATTAAAGTAACTCCTGTTTTAAAACAAAATGGTACTAAACTGATAGGAGCAAATTGCCCGGGATTAATTACCGTTGATGAATGTTTAATAGGTATTCTTCCCGGAATGATTTTCAAAAAAGGAAATGTTGGTTTGATCTCTCGTTCGGGAACACTTACATATGAAGTTGTAAATATGCTAAGTAATAACGGGCTTGGACAAACTACCTGTGTTGGTATAGGAGGAGATTCGGTTTCAGGATTATATTATATTGATTTACTTGAACAATATGAAAAGGATCCGGAAACAAAAGCTGTAGTTTTAATTGGCGAAATTGGAGGTGACGCGGAAGAACAGGCAGCAAAATATATTAAAGAAAAAATGACGAAGCCGGTTGTTGCATTTATCGCAGGTCAGTCAGCTCCTCCCGGAAAAAGAATGGGACATGCGGGAGCAATAATTTCCAGTGGATCCGGAACAGCCGAAGAAAAAATTAAAGCATTTGCTGCTGCCGGAGTTCCGGTTGCCAAAGAACCAAGTGAAATTCCGGGAATTTTGAAAGAAAAACTGGGCTAGTAAATATCTGATCGTAAAAAATAGCAAGAGGCGGTTCCAATCGGAATCGCCTCTTAGTATTTATAATATATTTTAAATATTCTAGCCTTTCAATGCTTCTGCCCCACTGACAATTTCCAGAATCTCTCCCGTAATTGCAGCTTGGCGTGCTTTATTGTATTCCAATGTCAGGTAGCTAAGTAATTCAGTTGCATTATCTGTTGCACTGTGCATGGCCGTCAATCTGGCCCCGTGTTCCGCAGCATGAGAATCAAGAAGTGCTTTATAAAACTGAATTTTCAAAATTCTTGGAATTAACTCCTGCACGATGTATTCTTTTGAGGGCTCATAAATAAAGTTGGGATTTGCCTTTATTTCTTCATCCTGTTTTACTTCTATCGGCAGAAATTGTTCTGTTGTCTGAATTTGAACTGCAGCATTTTTAAACTGGTTATAAACCAACTCAACACGATCATATTTTCCTTCAACAAAAGCATTCATAATTTCCTCAGAAATTTCAGATACATTTTCAAAAGACAATTCATTAAAAATATCATTTTTATTATCGTCTATTTCAAATTCATGATATTTTAACTGTCTCATCCCTTGTTTTCCGATACAAAGAAATTCAATATTCCCAAGGTCCAATTGACTTTCATACTGCTCCTGAACCAATTTAGCAGCTGTTTTTGCAATATTTGTATTAAAGCCACCGCATAACCCACGGTTTGAAGAAATCAGAACAATAAGAACTTTTTCAGGCTCCCTTTGATCCGAATAAACAGAATCCTCGGATTCGCCCAGACTTGAACTTATCGATGAAAGAATACCATGTAATTTATTTGCATATGGCCTTATCTGATAAATTGCATCCTGCGCCTTTTTTAGTTTTGCTGCAGATACAATTTTCATCGCACTCGTAACTTGTCGAGTAGTTTTTACCGATGCAATCCGAATTCTAATTTCTTTTAATCCAGCCATACAAAATTTGATTGTAATCTTTTCAGAATACCCGAAAATTTATTTTTTAGTTTTTATACTTCTCGGCAATTTCGCCTGCTACTTTACGTATAATGTTTTCTGTTTCCTCCGTTAGCTTTCCTTCTTTTAACTCTTCAAGAGCCGGTTGATACTGCATTTTCATTACCTCTAGAAAGTTTGCTTCAAAATCTTTTACCTTATCAATCGGTACAGTTCGTAACAATTCATTAACTCCACAGTACATTAACGAAATTTGTTGCTCGATTTCCAAAGGCGAATATTGCCCTTGCTTAAGCAGTTCTACATTTTTACGTCCTTTGTCAAGAATTCTCATCGTTGCATTATCCAAATCTGACCCAAATTTTGCAAATGCTTCGAGTTCACGGAATTGAGCCTGGTCGATTTTTAATGTACCCGCAACTTTTTTCATTGCCTTTACCTGAGCGCTACCTCCTACACGTGAAACAGAGATACCAACATTAATAGCAGGACGAATACCTGAGTTAAAAAGCTGTGGCTCAAGGAAAATCTGACCATCAGTAATTGAAATTACATTGGTTGGTATGTATGCAGAAACATCACCAGATTGTGTTTCAATAATTGGAAGTGCGGTTAATGAACCACCTCCTTTTACCTTATCTTTTAAACAATCAGGCAAATCATTCATATTTGAAGCTACTTCATCACTTTCAATGATTTTGGCAGCACGTTCCAATAAACGTGAGTGCAAATAGAACACATCTCCCGGATAAGCTTCTCGTCCCGGTGGGCGACGCAAAAGAAGTGAAACCTCACGATAAGAAACTGCCTGTTTGGACAAATCATCGTAAATAATTAATGCATGACGACCTGTATCCCTAAAATATTCTCCGATTGAAGCTCCTGCATAAGGTGCATAAAACTGCAAAGCTGCAGGTGAAGAAGCCGGTGCTGAAACAATAACTGTGTATTCCATTGCACCATTTTTTTCAAGTGTTGATGCAATATTTGCGACTGTAGAACCTTTTTGCCCAACTGCTACATAAATGCAAAAGACAGGTTTGCCTTTTTCAAAATTTTCCCGTTGATTAATAATTGTATCAATAGCGATAGCCGTTTTCCCGGTCTGACGGTCGCCGATGATCAATTCACGTTGTCCGCGTCCAATAGGAATCATCGCGTCTACAGCTTTAATCCCTGTTTGTAAAGGTTCTTTTACGGGCTGTCTGAATATTACCCCCGGGGCTTTTCTTTCCAATGGCATTTCAAACAATTCACCTGAAATTGCTCCTTTCCCGTCAATTGGTTCACCCAATGTATTGATTACACGACCTAAAAGCTGTTCCCCAACCATTATCGATGCAATTCTCTGTAATCTTTTTACAGTATCACCTTCTTTTATTTTTGACGAAAGTCCCAGGATTACCGCACCAACATTATCTTCTTCAAGATTTAAAACAATTCCTTTCACACCGCTGTCGAATTCAATCATTTCGTTGGCCTCTACATTCGAAAGGCCATAAATACGTGCAATACCGTCACCCACTTGCAAAACGGTGCCAACTTCTTCCAGTTCAGCTTCAGATTTAAATCCTTCTAACTGTTGTTTTAAAATTTGAGATATTTCAGCCGGTTTAATATTTGTCATTGTATCTTATTTTTTCGCTTCTTAATCAATTTATTTCAGCTCAGTTTCCAGCAAATGCTGCTTTATATTTTTAAGTTTTGTGTATACACTTGAATCAAACTGTTTATCTTCAATCCTTAAAATTAATCCTCCAATAATTTCAGGGTCAACCTCTCTTGAAAGTTCAATTTTAGCATTGAGTTCTTTCCCCATCATGTCAGCAATTTTATTTACTGTTTTTTCATCAACTTCCGTTGCGGTTGTAAGGACAGCCGATTTAATATTTCTATCTTTCCTTATTATTTCTAAAAAATATGTGCAAATTCCGGGAATAAATACTTCCCGTTTGTTTTTTGCAATGAGCAAAAGAAAGTTTAGGGTTAGTTCGTTTATTTCATTCTTAAACAGGTCATTGATTAAATCAACTTTTTTTGATGTTGTAATCACAGGACTTTCAAGTAAAAGAATAAATTCAATGGATTTATTACAAATGTTTAAAACTTTTTCAACATCTGCCTTTACCGTTTCAATCATACTCTTCTCATGAGCTGCAAGAAAAAAGGCCTTCGCATATCTTACCCTGATTGTACTGTCGTTCATACTCTTAATTTAGTTTTATATCATCAACTAAACCATCTACCATTTTTTCCTGTTCTTTTTTATTGCTGAGTTCTTTTTTAATTACTTTTTCAGCAATTGTAACCGAAAGTTCTGCAACTTGTTTTTTTATTTCGTTAATGGCAGCAACCTTCTCAGATTCGATCTGGCGTTGGGCAAGTTCTATACTTTTTGTTGCTTCCTGCGATGCTTTTTCTTTTGCTTCGGCAACAATTTTGTCTTTCAATTCTTTCGCTTCTTTAAGAATCTGATTTTTCTCTTTTCTGGCTTCTGCAATAATTCTGTCGTTATCTGCTTTTAAACCTTCAACTTCTTTTTTTGCTTCTTCAGCTGAATTTAAAGCATTTGCTATTGATTCTTCTCTTTCTTTTAAAGCATTCAGAATTGGTTTCCAGGCAAACTTTTTCAGAATATAAAGCACGATTCCAAAAATAATCAGCATCCAAAATATAGTACCGAGATTCGGATTAACTAATTCCATAATTCTAATTTTTCAGGTTAAAGACAACTACACCTCCGGCAATCCCGAAGGTGGTTGTCTAATAAAGTTTTTTAGTTAATAAAAATAACTAATGCACAGATAATAACTGCAAAGAATGCAACACCTTCAACAAGTGCTGCTGCCACAATCATATTTGAACGAATGTCGCCACTTGCTTCCGGCTGACGGGCAATTGCCTCCATTGCACTGGAACCAATTTTACCGATACCGATGGCAGCTGCCATAGCTGCTACTGCAGCACCAATTGCTGCGCCAAATTTAGCAAGTCCTACTCCCGCAGTAACCTGTAATAAAACTGTTAAAATTGCTGATAACATAATACTTAATTTAAAAAATTAATATTAGTGATGTTCTGCCGTTGCCATTCCAAAATAAAGGGCCGACAGAAACGTAAAAACATATGCCTGAATAAAAGATACCAGTACATCCAATAAAACTATAAATACTGAAAAAGCTATTGAAACCGGACTTATAGCAAATCCAGCTGCTACTCCCATCAAACTACCAAAAATAAAAATAAGGCTAACAAATACTGTAACAATCATATGTCCGGCAAGCATGTTTGCAAACAAACGAATCATTAATACAAAAGGCTTTGTAATTACACCGGCCAATTCAACAATAGGCATCAAAGGAATTGGTATCTTCAGCCACGTTGGCACATCCGGATTATAAATTTCTTTCCAGTAGTGTTTGTTTCCGCTTATGGTAGTTACTCCAAAAGTAAATAATGCTAAAACCATAGTAACCGCAATATTACCTGTTACGTTAGCTCCAAAGGGTGGAAATGGTATTAAACCAATAAGATTTGTTAAAAGGATAAAAAAGAACAGAGATAATAAAAATGGCATAAATTTTTCATATTTCTTTTCACCTATTGCAGGTTTTGCCACTTCGTCCCGAATAAATAAAATTACCGGCTCCATTAAATTTTGTATTCCTTTGGGTGCTTTATTTTTATTCGCTACCGACTGGGATGCTACTTTGATAAATATCCAGATTAAAAGAATAGCTATAATTATTGCTTGCGCTACTACTTTCGTAATTGAAAAATCATAGGGCTTTCCTATTTCTTCCCCGTGAGCATCCAATTCCACAATTTTGCCAGAGTTTTCCTTACTGTGTGAGATACGAAATCCTTTATAGTCGTCGTGCCCGTGATGAAATTTATATGACATAAATATATGGAAGCTTTTTCCCTCATGCAATTCAGGGTTTTGACTATAAAGAATTATTGGTAAAGGAATACTAAAATGCTTATCCCCAACTGAAAAAACATGCCAGTCATATGCATCCAAAACATGTTCAATAATAAATTTACCGGCATTAAACTCACTTTCGTTATGTGTGTTTTGTGCCTCATTTTCATGAGTGTCTTTGGCGAGAGTTGTGTTTATTGAGACTAAACTCAGTATAAAAATTATAAAGATTCCGGTGGAAAACTTTAGCATGGTTCAATTACATTTTATTCTAACACCTACAAATTTAGAAGATTTTTTTAACCATAGTTAAAAAAAATCTACTATCTCGTAACTATTTCAATTCTTGGTTGATTTTCCATTTCAACTTTTGTAAAATTCAATCTATTTTCTTTTTGTAATTTTTAATACTTCCACCACTTCAAATGTTGTAAATATGATATAAAAAAGCATTAAACAGACTACAAAAACTATCACATTTTCTGTATCAAAAATAATGTATACTACGGCAACAAGCGAGTACAAAAAAAGTTTTAAGAAAGAGATAAGCATTGTATTGTTTGTGAATTTTGCCATATTCTTTTTAGCAAGTTGCATCTGATAAGCATGAAGAAAAATGGTTGTAGCAGCAAAGAACAAAAGAAGATATGGTAAAACAGGCAAATAATATTGCGGTATAACAAATATAAAAGCTATAGCACCCAAAACCGTTAAAACCAATGATATAGTAACTATCTTAAAAATGAATTTTTTCATTCGCCTGTAATTAATTATTTAAATGGTGACTCAATCCTGGCTGAAGGTAGACAGGTAACTTATAAAATCTTGTTCCTTTTTATCAAAAACTCTTTGAATATATTCAATCTGTTCAAAACCTTTTTATTTGTGAAACCATGATTACAACACAAGCATTATTACATTCTTGAAATATTATTTTCATTGTTTTCTTATTTGATTGGTTTTAGAATAAAGATATACCAAGATCTCTGATATGACAGTTTCTATTTGGGCACAGCCCTTTTCAAACAATTGAAATTCCAAAAATCTAAATGGTGCAATTTATTTGATAGCTTTTTTATTTTTTCTTTAAAAGGTTTTTAGTTCCGTAAATAATTGCCAATACAACTGAAAGCGTCATAAATCCAAAAGTAAAACCCTTAAAATCATTGTTCATCCACTGATCCAGTTTATACCCGCCAAAGGTTCCGAAAGCAATAATTGCCATCATTTCAAACCCTAAACCTGAATACCGGATAAAATTATTGAACTTTCTTTGGGGTTTCCTTTTCTGGTTCATCTGCCGGTTTTCCTCCATTCATCACACAGCTACCCGAAAATATTGCTCCGGGCTCAATGGATAGTTTCCCGGCTATAATATCTCCAACAATCTGTGATGTTGATTTCATATTGATAAGTTCGTTAGCTGTTATTTTACCCTTGATATATCCCGAGACTTCGATAGTATTACAAATAACCTGACCTTCTATTTTACCACTTGGGCCAATAACAAGTTTACTTTTTGCTGAAATATTGCCCAACAGTTCACCATCAATTCTTATATCACCGTTGGCTACAACATCCCCTTTAATTTTTGTGCCTTCACTGATGATATTTATTGTTTGGTTTGGGTTGTCGTAATTTGAGTTAAGTTTTGGCATATTATCTTCTATTTTATTTTTTTTGAACATCATTTTAATTAAAGATTTTCAGGGCTATGAATTTACAATTTTTTGATCATCCAACAATGGAATAAATCAATAAGTAATCTTCAAAATTTTAGAATGGTATTACCAGCCCTCCGGAAACCTAAAATTCAAACTGTTATTTAAATTTAATTTTGTAATAATAAAAGTACAAAGCAGATTCTATTCTGTGTCGTATGCCCATTTCAGGAAAACACTTCCCCATGTAAAGCCTGCACCAAATGCAGCTAAGATTATATTATCTCCTTTTTTCAATTGCTTTTCATAGTCGTAAAGACAAAGCGGAATTGTTGCCGAAGTTGTATTCCCGTACTTCTGAATATTGATCATTACCTTATCTTTTCCAACACCCATTCTTCGTGCAATTGCATCAATTATTCTCATATTCGCCTGATGTGGGACAACCCATGCAACATCTTCAGGCTGAAGATTATTTTTTTTCATGATTTCTTCAGCAACATTTGCCATACTTGAAACTGCAGCCTTAAATACGGCCTGCCCTTCCTGATAAACAAAATGTTCCTGCCGGTCAACTGTTTCGTGAGACGCCGGGCGTAATGAACCACCAGCTTTCATATGCAAATGATGACGTCCGAGACCATCAACACGATGCATGTAATCAACAACACCCAGGTCTTCAGCTGTTGGTTCAAGCAAAACAGCCGTTCCGGCATCACCAAATAGCGGGCAAGTTGTTCTGTCTGTATAGTTTGTTATTGCCGACATTTTTTCGGCTCCCACAACAATTACTTTTTTGTAACGCCCTGATTCTATAAACTGAACAGCTGTGGACAAAGCAAAAATAAATCCTGAGCAGGCAGCATTTAAATCGAAACTCCATGCTTTTCGTATTCCAACTTTTGATGCAATAATATTGGCTGTGGCAGGAAATGGCATGTCCGGAGTAATTGTTGCACAAATCAGCATGTCCACATCATCGGCTTTTGTATTGGTCTTCTCCAATAAATTAAGAACAGCATTTGTTCCCAGGTCACTCGTTGCTTTACCGGGTTCTTTGTAAATTCTTCTCTCCTTGATTCCAATTCGTTGCATAATCCACTCATCAGAGGTTTCAACCATCGTACTGAGTTCGTCGTTTGTTAACCGGTATTCAGGCAAAAATGCTCCTACTCCGGTAATTGCCGCCCTTAAATTTGCCATTGCGTATTATATTTCTAAAATTTTAGAATACATGTAAAATAAAACAGCGCGAATTTAAAGGTTTAACACGGGATATTTATAAGAATTCCTTGATGGAATAATCAGGATTTAATAAATATTCTTTTTATCGCTGAACAATTAATTGATGTGTTCGAAAAATCTGTTTTGATGGGGATTTATAATTTCTTTTGAATTTGATTTGAGGAATATATTTTCAGGAGCAAAAAAAACCAGGTTTTTAACCTGGTTTAAACTGCAATTTCTTTTTCTATTACCTGTTTTCCTCTGTAGTATCCACATTCAGGACAAACCGTATGGTACTTAACCGTTGTACCACAATTTGAACAGGTTGCCAAAGTAGGAGCAACTGCTTTATAATGCGTGCGCCTCTTGTCTCTTCTTGATTTAGATATTTTATGCTTTGGATGTGCCATAATATATATATTTAGTTATTATTTCCAAATTTCTTTAACGCATCCCAACGAGGATCGGTTTCTGTTTTTTCTTCCTTTTCAGGACGCGTATATTTCTTCAATTTCTTTAACATTTCTTTGTTACATGCTCTTTTTCCATCCTTGTTTTTTGGATGAACGTGTCGCAAAGGAATACTTAACGATACAAATTCGTAAATAATCTGGGTAAGGTTGATAAAGTGTTCTTCAGGATTAATCCATATAATATTATCACCTTCATCTTCCTTTTCTTCTCCAAATTTTACAAACATTTCCGCTTTGTGTGAAATCACCTGGTTGTAGTTATCCAAACATCGGTCGCAGTTTAATTCAACTTCTCCTTTTAAATCGAAAATCAGTTTCATAAAGGTACTTCGTTTTTCAAGCTCAACATTAACCAATACTTTTCCAATTTCAACCGGGCTTTCATCAAAGTGTTCAAAGAACTTGTTATCTACTTCAAAATCGAAATCGTGAAGTCCTTCTTTAAGCCCCTTAAACTCAATATTATATTTCGTTTTCCAACTCACGTTTCGAAAAAAGTGTTGCAAAAGTAAAAATTTTTTATCAACACCCGAAGAAAACAGTAATTAATTTGATTTTTAGTAATAATGTGAAGAAAAAATAAATAAGGTGAAAGCAATATCCCTTAGTTCGTTCTATTTCCCAAGAATAATTCTAAACGTAGTTCCTTTCCCTATTTCTGAAGATTTAATAAAAATTTTGCCGTATGAACAAAGCACAATTAATTGACGCAATGGCCGAAAAAGCTGGCCTAACTAAAGTAGATGCTAAAAAAGCCCTTGATGCATTTGTATCAGCCACTACCGACGCATTAAAAGGTGGTGACAGAGTTGCTCTTATTGGATTTGGTTCTTTCTCAGTATCAGAACGCAGTGCAAGAACCGGAAGAAATCCACAAACTGGTAAAGAAATACAAATTGCTGCCAAAAAAGTGGTTAAATTCAAAGCAGGTGCTGAATTAGCCGATCAAGTTTAACAGCACAATATGAAGAAATTAAAAGGGAAACAAATTGTTTCCCTTTTTTTTTGCTTTTTTGTTAATGTCGTTTATGCACAAATAAGTATATTATAACTTCGCATCTCACTCACATATTCATTTTCTTAATTATAGTTTGTTAAGATTAAAATAATTGGCATATGAACCAGGATAAAACCAAGTTGCTTGAATACTTGTCTACTTTTATTACCCCCGATCGACTATCGTTATACAACAAGGTAATTGAAAATCGCACCAATTACATTACCGTGGTTTTAGAGGATATCTATCAGCCTCAAAATGCAAGCGCTGTTTTACGTTCTTGTGATTGTTTTGGAATTCAAAATGTAAATGTTATTGAAAACCGCAATGAATTTACAGTAAACACGGAAGTTTCACTGGGTTCATCAAAATGGATTAACATAAATAAGTTTAACAAAAATGAAAATAACAGTTTACACTGTTTGCAAACGCTAAAAAAACAAGGATACAGAATCGTAGCCACATCGCCTCACACCAATGATGTGGAATTACCCGACTTTGATATTTCAAAAGGAAAAATGGCTCTTGTTTTTGGCTCCGAACTTCCGGGTATTTCTGAAATAGTTAAAAAGGAGGCCGATGAATTTTTAAAAATCCCGATGTACGGTTTTACAGAAAGTTTTAATATTTCTGTTTCAGCTGCTATTATTCTTCATCATTTATCAGAAAAGTTGCGTAAATCAGAATCTATAAACTGGAAACTAAGTAAAAGTGAAAAAGATGAAATAATACTTCAATGGATTAAAAACACAATAAAAAAAAGCGATTTAATAGAAAAAAGATTTTGGAAAGAAAGAGGTTAAACGAATTAAATTGACTAAAAAAGTCTTTCTATTTCGTAAGAATAAATTAATTCCACACCAAGTTTTTTCCAGTTCTCAAATGGCAGGGGTATATTTGGCAGTTCTTTTACAGCATCTTCAACAACAACAACTTTTGGTACTCTTTTTACCAGCCCTAATACAGCATCATTTACACAAACATTTGTAGTCACACCATAAACTATCACAATTTTTGGAGAAAGTATATCAACGATATTGCCGGTATAAGGATTTCCCTTAAAAACATCAAAGGCATCTTTTCGCAGTATGAAGTTTCTAAACCTGTTGCCTCTGATTAATTTTCTATCAAGCTGAATATCCCTGTCCCAATCAATAATAAGTGGATTTTCAGGATTTGTTTCATTCACAAATTGTGCTCCTAAAGTATCCGCCATACAATGTTCCGGAAAAGATTTAATAAAATCGGGACTTCCAGATAACTCGGAAGAATTCGAATGATGCCAGTCCGCTGTATTTATTACTTTAATAGATTCATGTTCCGCAAAATCAGTAATTTCTTTCCAGGTCGAAAGTAACATTTCGGCATCGGTAACATAAAGCTTTCCTTTAGGAGACACAAAATCAAACTGAGTGTCCACATTCCAGAATATAGATTTAGTAGCTTTCATTTATTAACTTCCAGTTACCGGCTCATTATTAGTTAACTGCAATTTCTCTTACTATTTATAAGCTATAAATTGCATAAATACATGTCTACAAATATAGTCATTTGCATAATCAATGTTAGTAAAAATTAGTGTGAGCATATATGATTTAAAATATCTTTTATAAAAAATTATCAACTTTAACCGAATTAAATTTTTATGACCAATTATTAAATCTTATTAAACACTCAAAATCAGCTTAAAAGGATCTGAAATCAATAATTCAAAGAAAGAATCAGGATAAATCTTAATGTTAAAACAAAAAAAAGCCGCTCACTTTTCTGAACGGCTTCCTTATTTCATAATATTAATTCTTCCAGATTTTCATCAAAGAAATGGTATTCCAGAAAAGTATATGAATTATTTGATTCGACTTTGATGGACTTAAAGTATTTAAACATCCACCTGTTTCTTATACTTTTGAGTCCTTTGGTTAAATACGCTGCAACGTAGGGATGTACTTTTAACAAAAGCTTTCTTTTGTGTAAATCGTTAAAGGCGTATTTAATTTTACTACTCAGTTCGTCAGTAAAAAGAATTGATGGTACAATTTTGCCTGTACCATGACAGGTTGGGCAATTCTCAGCTGTTTCAATTGTTTCCTGAGGTCTGACCCTTTGACGGGTTATCTGCATCAGGCAGAATTTACTTAGAGGTAAAATATTATGTTTTGTTCTATCCAATGCCATTACCTCTTTCATGTGTTCGTACACTTTCTGGCGATTGGATGCCACATGCATATCGATAAAATCAATTACAATGATTCCACCCATATCTCTCAACCTTAATTGTCTTGCAATTTCAACGCAGGCGGCCAGGTTCACATCCAGTGCATTTGATTCCTGATCCATTCCCGGCTTTACCCGGTTTCCGCTGTTAACATCAATGACATGAAATGCCTCGGTATGTTCAACAATTAAATAAGCACCATCTTTAAAAGAAACGGTTTTGCCAAATGCGGCTTTAATTTGCTTCTCAACTCCGTAATGTTCGAAAATAGGAGCCCGGCCTTTGTAGTATTTGACAATTTTCTTTTTACCGGTTTGGATGCTACTTATATAATCGCTGATTTCATTACAAGCCGAACGGTCATTTACAATTATACTGTTAAATTCCGGATGATAGATATCCCGCAGTAATGCTGTAGTTCTGTCAATTTCACCTATGATTAATGATGGGATTTTTGCCCTGCTCAATTTGCTAAAAGTAGTTTCCCATTTGGTAACAAGCCCACTTAATTCCTGATCTAATTCAGCCACTTTTTTGCCTTCGGCCACCGTACGTACAATTACTCCGTACTTTCGGGGTTTAATACTCTGAACCAGTTTTTTTAAGCGGTTTTTCTCTTCGTTTGTTTTTATCTTTTGCGATACAGAAACTTTGTCGCTAAATGGAATTAATACCAGATTTCTTCCCGCAATTGAAATTTCAGAAGTTAATCTTGGTCCTTTGGTAGAAATTGGTTCTTTAGAAACCTGAACCAGAATTTTCTGACCTTCTTTTAATAATTCATTGATTTTTCCTTCTTTGTTTATGTCAGGCTCCGATTGGATTCGGCCTAACGATGAAATTTTATTCTTTTTGGAAGAACTGATTCGAAGAAATTTATTCAATGTAGCAAATTGAGGACCTAAATCGAGGTAATGCAGAAAAGCATCTTTTTCATAACCAACGTCAATAAATGCTGCATTTAAACTCGGCATAATCTTTTTTACCTTTCCGAGGTAAATATCTCCTACAGCAAAACGAGCACCACTTATTTCTCTGGTTAATTCTACAAGTTTTCTATCCTCTTGTAATGCAATAACAATTTCGGATGGAGTTACATCAATTATTAAATCGCTACTCACAACCTTTTATTTAAACTGTATATATTAATAATACTAATCTTTATAACCGATTAAACCTAAGACATGGTTGTCTTAGGTTTAATCAAAATACTCAGTAAGAATTACTTAATAATTCTTATTTCTTCTTTTTATGTCTATTCTTACGCAATCTTTTTTTGCGCTTGTGCGTAGCCATCTTATGTCTTTTTCTTTTCTTTCCGCTTGGCATAGCTAATTATTTTACGTTGTTTTTAACTTCCGAAATAAAAGTTTTCGCTGGTTTAAACGAAGGAATATTATGAGCCGGGATAATGATAGTAGTATTTTTAGAAATATTTCTAGCTGTTTTTTCAGCTCTTTTCTTAACTACAAAACTTCCAAAACCTCTTAAATAAACATTTTTACCATCAACCAATGAATCTTTTACAGTCTCCATGAATGCTTCTACAGCTTTTTGAACTGTTACTTTCTCGATCCCGGTATTTTTTGCAACTTCATTTACAATATCTGCCTTTGTCATTTCTTAAAATATTTAATTTTCAATGTATTAAACGTATAATTTGAGTGTGCAAAAATAAAAATTATTTAAAAACAGAAAAGCTTTTCAAATAAATTATTTTTGTTTTTGTGTAGAATTTAAATTGTTAAAGATAAATGAGCGGCTTTGCACATGAGATTTACACGTGGTTTTTGGATAATAAACGCGACCTTCCCTGGCGTAAAACTTCAGATCCATATAAGATCTGGATATCAGAAATTATTCTTCAGCAAACAAGGGTAGCACAGGGTATAAATTATTATGAAAGATTTATTGAGAATTTCCCAACAGTTTTCGATTTGGCCAATGCTACTGAAGATCATGTTTTAAAACTGTGGCAAGGCCTTGGTTATTACAGCCGTGCACGAAACCTGCATTACTCGGCTAAATACTTAGTCGAAAAATATAAGGGTATTTTCCCAGAAGATTATAAATCGATTTTGGAATTGAAAGGAATTGGAAAATATACGGCTGCAGCCATTGCTTCAATAGCATTCAACATACCTTCTGCTGCAGTAGATGGCAATGTACAGCGCGTTATATCCCGATACTTTGGGATAAAAAGTCCTGTCGACTCAAATAAAGGAATTAAGGAAATACAACAAATTGCTGATTCATTAATCGATTCGCAAAATCCTGGAACTCATAACCAGGCTTTTATGGAATTTGGAGCTTTAATATGTACCCCAAAATCACCAAATTGTAAATTGTGTCCTGTTGTGCAAAGTTGTTATGCCTTTCATAATAAACAGATTGAAGAATTACCGGTAAAAACAAAAAAAACAACACAAAGCAATCGTTTTTTCTACTTTTATTTATTGGAAGGTTATGATTATATTATACTGGAGAAAAGAAACAATAATGACATTTGGAAAAATCTTTACCAGTTGCCGATTCTGGAATCTAAAAGAGAATTAACGGATAATGAAATTCTACGACTGGCATCACCAATTAATGAAAAAACTATAAATATAAAATCCGTTTCAAACACAGTAAAACATGTTTTGACACATCAAAAAA
The DNA here is from genome assembly GCA_913063265.1 of uncultured Prolixibacteraceae bacterium. Classification (GTDB taxonomy): domain Bacteria; phylum Bacteroidota; class Bacteroidia; order Bacteroidales; family Prolixibacteraceae; genus Draconibacterium. The sequence continues at coordinate 18,548 of CAJXZG010000061.1, forward strand.
TATTTGCGAAGTTTATACATTTTGAACAAAAAATTCCTTTTGAAATCGATTCAAAATTTATTCAGGTAAATAAAAAAGATATTTATAAATTTGCTGTACCAAAACTGATGGAACGATACTTTAAAAAAATTAAATTATTATAGATGTATTTTGGCTTACAGAAAATTAAACGGAATTGTTCCTTATTACAGTTAACCTGAAAAATTAAATTATGTCAGTAAACAAAGTTATTTTAGTTGGAAATGTGGGCAAAGATCCCGAAATAAGACACCTGGATTCAGGAGTTGCCGTAGCAAATTTTCCTTTGGCAACATCAGAATCATACACCGCAAAAAACGGAGAAAGAATTACAACTACCGAATGGCACAATATTGTTCTGTGGCGGGGTTTGGCAGAAGTTGCTGAAAAATATGTTTCAAAAGGTCGTCAATTATATATCGAAGGCCGAATCAGAACAAGAAGCTACGACGATAAAGACGGCAATAAACGATATATCACTGAAATTTATGGTGATAACATGCAAATGTTAGGGCCAAAAGGTGATGAGAAACCTGCTAATGGTCAGTTTAATCAGGGGCAGGGTAACTCAAATTCAACTCCTCAAAGTCCCAGTGTAAACGAACCCGAGATTGATGATTCGGGAGGTGATGAGGACCTGCCATTTTAATTCAAAAAATTTGACTTGGAAACAGAAACCTTTCTTTTATCAATACAATCAAGCGTTTGGGATATACAATTCCAACCTGTTTCAACAGGTGCGGTAATTTGTATGGTTTCTTTAGTTTTACTACTTGTTTTTTCTGCTTTGATTAGTGGTGCTGAGGTTGCCTTTTTTTCTTTAACCGCTAAGGAAAAGAAGCAATTGAAAAAAAACAGAAAAACTGATGTACTGGTTCTTAAAATGCTCGAGATTCCGGAGAAGCTCTTATCAACAATTCTTGTAGCCAACAGCTTTTTTAATATTGCATTTATTGTTCTTGCTGTATCCTTATTAAGTCCCTTAATTGGCTTACAAAACAAACCGGCTTTAGAATTCATTTTACAAATTGTAATCATCTTATTCGTAGTAATTCTTTTTGGAGAAATTCTGCCCAAATTATATGCATCCTATCACAAATTAAGGTTGGTTAGGTTAATGTCGTTACCGCTGCAGCTCCTCGGAAAGATATTTTATCCTGTGGGAAAACTGCTTTCAACTTTTACAATTGTTGTAAACCAAAGAATTCAAAGGCATAGCGAAAACTTCTCAATGGATGATATCTCCATGGCTTTAAAAATGAAGTCAGAAGAAGAACATGTTGATGAGAAAGAGATTCTCGAAGGAATTGTAAAATTTGGAAATAAAAATGTAGCTGAAATTATGAAGTCAAGAGTTGATGTTGTTTCTCTTGATATTACCAACAACTTCACAACGGTTTTACAGGTTATCGTCGATTCAGGCTTTTCAAGAATACCGGTTTATATAGATTCGTTTGACAATATTAAAGGTATACTATATATAAAAGATATTCTGCCTCACAGCCACAAAGGAAACACATTTAAATGGCAGTCTTTGGTGCGTCCGCCTTTTTACGTTCCGGAAACAAAAAAAATAAATTCTCTTCTTAAAGAATTTCAGAAAAACAAAGTTCACCTTGCAATTGTAATAGACGAATATGGCGGGACTTCGGGAATTGTAACATTAGAAGATATATTAGAAGAAATTGTTGGAGAAATTGTGGACGAATTTGATGAAGAAGAAAACTTTTTTTCAAAAGTTGCTGAGAATATTTTCCTTTTCGATGGTAAAACATTATTGGGAGATTTTTATAAAATCACAAAAAGTAACGATGACGTTTTTGATGAAGTGAAAGGAGATGCTGATACACTGGCAGGATTAATTCTTGAATTAATGGGCGAAATTCCATCGCAGGATGAAACTGTAGAATACAAACAATTTGTTTTTACCATCGAAGAAGTTGATGACAGGCGAATTATTCAAATAAGGGTGCAGATTAGACCGGAAGCTGAATAATAAGTGGAAAATCCTGATGAAACTTTTTCAAATAATTTACTTGTTAATTCGTTTCAAAAATTATGAATTCATTTTCAAAAATCATATTGTTATTAATTGCAACTATTATAGTGGGTTGCAACGAAAAATATACACCAAAACCCAGGCAGTATTTCAGAATTGATTTCCCCGATAAAAAATACCATTTAATACAACCCGGTTTCCCGTATCGTTTCGAGATTCCTGATTATTCTAAAATCGTGCAGGATAAAAAAAATCCCGACCAGCCATACTGGATAAATGTAACTGTGCCCAAAAATAAAGCGGAAATTCACATTTCATATTACAATTTGTCGCAGTCAGGTAATTCAAACCGTACTTTGCTTAATAAGTTTATGGAGGATACAAGATCACTTGCCTATAAACACACGATTAAAGCCGATGCCATTCACGAACAAGTATGGATGAATCCGGGAGACAAGGTATACGGGTTAATCTATCGAATAGAAGGGAATGCTGCCTCGCCAATTCAGTTCTTTTTAACCGACAGTGTCAACCATTTTTTGCGTGGTGCATTGTATATCAGAGAAGTGCCTAATATCGATTCATTAAAACCTGTGATTGAATTTCTTGAGCCTGATGTGGTCAGATTAATTGAAACTACAAGCTGGAACTAATGCCATTTGTTAAATCCATAAAAGTTGAAAATGGGGTTTTAGGCCTATGGAAACTCAGTGAAAATTCCAAAGAATTAATAAATATTTTCCAATTTTCACAAGCTGAAAAACAAGAGTTTTCAAAATTTACGGGAGAAAGAAGAAAAACAGAATATCTGGCCACCAGACTGTTACTGCAAAAATTGTTCAATCAAAAAACCGAGATTACACATATCAATTCAGGGAAGCCCCAAATATTAAATTCAAATCTCAACATAAGTATTTCTCATTCTGCTGATTATGTCGCTGTTTATGTTTCAGAGGTAAAAAATGGTATCGATGTTGAAAATCAATTCAGGAAAATTGACAAAGTGGTACCACGTTTTTTAAATAAAAATGAATTGGATTGGATAGAAAAATCGAATAAATCACAATTTTTGAAGATAATGCTTTGGTGTGCAAAAGAGGCAATATTTAAATGCAGCGAACAAAGCGGAGTTCAGTTTAATGAGCAAATTTTTATCGACTTATTTGATTTTGAAAAAACAAACTGTTTTTACGGGACTTTAGTTGCCCAAAATTGTAAAGAAAATTACCTTCTCCGGTATTTCAATATTCAGAACAATATTGTCGTATATTGCGTTGAAGAACATAAAAACAGCATATGAAAGAGACGCAAAATCAGATACTGATAATATTTGGGGCCTCGGGAGATTTGACAAAAAGAAAATTAATTCCGGCACTTTACAAGTTATATAACCAAAAATTATTACCCGATAAGTTTGCAGTTCTCGGAGCTTCAAGAACAAAGTTGTCTGACGATGAATTCAGAAACAGAGTAAGCGAATTCTTACCGGATGAAAAAGACACTATTGAATTCAAAAAAATGTTGTTTTACCAGGCAGTTCAAAACAACGAAGACCGGGATTTTATTCCCTTAAAAGAAAGGCTATCAGTTTTGTCCGGAGAACTGGAGATTCCTGAAAACTATATTTTCTATCTTTCCACTCCCCCATCTTTATACAGCTTAATTCCACAATATTTACACAAAAACGGTCTTAGCAGGTCTGATAAAAATTTCAGAAGATTAATCGTTGAAAAACCTTTTGGTACTGATTTGGATTCAGCCAAAGAATTAAATATCAAACTACTTAATTTTTTTGATGAAGACCAGATTTACAGAATTGACCATTATCTGGGAAAAGAAACCGTTCAGAATATGTTAGTTACCCGGTTTTCGAACGGAATTTTTGAACCGCTTTGGAACCACAATTATATTCAACGTGTTGAAATTACTTCGGCTGAAAGTTTGGGAGTTGAAGGAAGAGGCGGATATTACGATAACTCGGGGGCTATGCGTGACATGTTGCAGAACCATTTAATGCAGCTTGTTGGTTTTGTTGCCATGGAGCCACCGGTGGTTATTGAGGCCAACGCAATTAGAAACGAAATTGTAAAAGTATTTCAATCGCTTCGTCCCTTTGAGGAAAACATGATTGCTAAAAACGTAATACGCGGACAATATACAAGTTCTGTAATCAAGGGAGAAAATGTTTTAAGCTACAGAGAGGAAAACGGAGTGGATCCTTTTTCCCGCACCGAAACATTTGTTGCACTAAAGTTTTTTATCGACAATTGGCGCTGGGCAGGAGTTCCTTTTTATATAAGAACAGGGAAAAAATTACCAACACGGGTAACAGAAATAGTTATTCATTTTAAAAGAGTTCCTCATCATCTTTTTGGCAGCCCCGATACGTCAGCAAACAATCAGCTAATTATTAGAATTCAACCCGATGAAGGAATACTTTTAAAATTTGGGATGAAAACGCCTGGTGCCGGATTTGATGTGCAAACGGTGAATATGGATTTCCATTATTCGGATTTGACCAATACAACAGTTCCGGCAGCTTACGAAAGATTGTTGCTTGATTGTATGCAAGGTGATGCTACACTATATGCACGCGGAGATGCAGTTATAAAGGCATGGGAATTTGTTCAGCCCTTAATTAACGCGTGGAATACAAATCCTGAGATTCCAATTTATGGATATCCGGCCGGTACCTGGGGTCCTGAGAATACAGATTCCTTAATCAGAAAAGGTAATTGGAGGTATCCCTGTAAAAACCTTGCCGACGATGGTTTATACTGTGAACTGTAATTTGAGCCATTTGTTATAATATAATATATAAACCTGCAAATTATGTCAACATCAACCGAGGTTAAAATATTTTCAAACCAAAAACAAGTAGTTAAATCTTTAGCTGAAGTGCTTTTCAAACTAACAAAAACTTCAACCAAAGATGGATTTCATATCCTTTTATCCGGTGGAAATACTCCCTTGCTGCTTTTCAAAAAAATTCAGAAAAAATATGGAGATTTAATCAACTGGAACGATATACATTTATGGTGGGGCGATGAGCGATGTGTTTCACCTGAAGATGAAGAAAGTAATTTTAAGCATGTTAATGACCTGCTGATTTCAAAAGTTTCTATACCCTCTGAAAATGTTCATAGAATCAAAGGTGAAAACGATCCGGAAACCGAAGCAAAAGTATATGCTGAAGAAATAGTTAATTTCCTTAATATGCGTGGAGAAAGTCCTGTTTTTGATGTTGTGTTACTTGGTTTGGGCGACGACGGTCATACTGCATCAATATTTCCCGACGAAATTGAACTATTTGAGGATAAAAGAATTTGTGCCGTTGCAAAACATCCACTTAGCGGACAAAAAAGAATTACGGTTACGGGTAAAGTTTTAAATAATGCAAACCGTGTGTTTTTTTTGGTTACAGGAGCAAATAAGGCACAAAGAATTTCAGAAATAATGAACGATAATGATGCAGCCAAATTACTTCCTGCATATTACATTTCGCCTTCAAACGGAGAATTAATCTGGTTTATCGATGAAGATGCTGCCAAGAATATAAAATAATATGACTCCTGTTGAAGATTATATTCTTAATCAGCCGGAAATTCTCAAACCTGTAATAAAAAAGTTGCGCTTTTTAATACTTTCCGCAAGTCCGCGTATAGAAGAAAAAATAGTATATGGCCTCCCCTTCTTTTATGGTAAAAAAAGAATTTTTTATATCAATGTAAAAAGGGATTTTGTGGAGTTAGGATTCTGTAGAGGATATTTAATGGCAGAACATCCGGGTTTGGAAATTCAAAACCGGACACAAGTTAAAACCATAACATTCAATAGTTTACCTGCTATTAAGGATAAAACAATTTTGCCATTGATACATGAAGCCATTTTGATTGATGAACAGCATTAAACAGATTTTTCAAAGTTTAAATTCAGGTTAATTCTAAGATTCATAAAAAACTCCTTTTACAACGATGCTTTAAATCAACTACTTTTGTACTTGATATATTTCATTTAAAATGAACCGGAATACAAATAATGCGTCTGAAGTTGGAAGTGTATTGCTTGATGTGGGTGCTGCATTAATGAGTTCCGGAGCAAGTACTCACCGCACAAGACTTACCCTCGAAAGACTGGCTGCGGGTCTTGGATTTAAAATTGAATTGCTGATTACACAACGGGCATTAATGATGACTGTTATAGATAAAGATCAGGAACACTTTTTCAGTAGATTAAAAAGAACTTCCCCACACCGGATAAATTTTAAAATGGTCAGTGGTATCAGCAGAATGAGTTGGAGAGTTCTTGAGCAAAATTTATCGATTAATGATATTGCCGGTGAATTAAAAAGGCTAAAAAGTTTACCTAATTATCTATTATGGATTGAACTTGGCTCGGTAGGACTGGCGGGTGCTGCTTTCTGTCATATTTTTGGAGGAGGTTTTATTGAAATGATTGTTGCTTTTACAGCAACTTTTTTAGGATTGTTTGTCAGGCATCAGGCAGTAAGGAAAAAATTTAATCTGTATGTCAGCATATATTTTGCATCGCTTACTGCTTCTTTAATTGCAGGATTAGCTGAGTATTACCATTTTGGATCTCATCCGGAAGCAGCATTTTCTACTGCAGTTTTGTTTTTGGTACCGGGTGTTCCGCTAATTAACTCGGTTACCGATATGATGGATGGTAATATTCATAATGGATTGGTACGAATGACCAATGGTTTAATTATAGCGCTGGCAATTGCGCTTGGTGTTTTTTCTGTTAGATTACTTCTGACTTTTTAATATGGAAATAGTTGAAATAATAACAAAGAGTATAGCCGCCGGAATAGCAGGGATTGGATTCTCTATCCTTTTTAATGTTCCTCAAAGAACCTTGTTGCCAATTGGAATAATCAGTGCAATAGGAGGAATGGTAAAATTTGGTTCCATGTTTTTAGGCATTGGAATCGTATTTGCTTCCTTTTTAGCTGCAATTATAATCGGCCTGGTAAGTATTCGAATGGCGCATTACAAAGACAGTCCGCCGTTGGTATTTTATATTCCATCTGTAATCCCAATGGTTCCTGGTTATTTTATCTATAAAATGATGCTGGGTATCATGTCACTTACTTCGGTAAACAACACTGATGTTTATATTCAAAATCTGATAGACACTGCTAACAACGGGACAAAAGCCATTTTTATTTTAATCTCACTTGGCATAGGTGTGGCTGTTCCGATGCTTATAACACGAAAAGAAACCATAAAAAAAATAACACCAAAACAGGAATAATACTAAAGAAATTATCTCCAGGGATTTCTTCCCCACTCGTATCTTTTTGCAGGATCGAAGTCGGGATTTGGAACCGGCATCTGAGCTTTTGTATTGGTTTGCCATGTTTCCAAAACGGTTTTCATTTCAGCCAGTTTTTCAGGATAACTGAATTTAAGATCCGTCATCTCGTTTATATCATACTTCAGGTTGTATAAATCAAATTCTCCGCTCACCAGGTTTTGAATAATTTTCCAGTCACCTTTGCGTACTGCCGACATGGGTACTTCGTGATGATAAACTGGATAGTGAGTAAAGATTTCCCTTTCTGAATCCCCTTCTCCCCCGTTTAAAACTGAAAGCATCGATTTTCCGTCTAGTACCTGTTCCACCTCTCCAGCTTTTGTCAGTTCGGAAAAAGTAGGATAAAAATCGACACATGAAACAATCGCATCAGAACTTGATCCCGCCTTAACTTTTCCGGGCCATTTAACAATTAGAGGAACCCTTATTCCGCCTTCATAAAGGGTTCCTTTCCCTGCTCTCAACGGTGTATTTGAAGTGGCGATATAATTTAAAGGGTGACCTTCTGGATATACATTTACACTTTCGCCTCCTATTAAAGGAATATTGTCAAATCGGTTATCCACGCCTCCATTATCCGAAAAGAAAATAAAAATCGTATTGTCTTCCAGCCCCAGGTCTTCAACCGCATCCATTAATTCTCCCGCACTTTTATCAACATGTTCCATCATTGCAGCGTAAATGGCGTTGCACGGATAATTGGGATCTTTCTCTTTTTTCAGATACTTGTCAATAATCTCCCTGTCAGCATCCAGTTGCACATGCACATCAAAATGAGAAATAAACATAAAGAAGGGCTCATCTCTGTTTTCTTTCATAAAATCGATTCCCATTTCGCTTAAAATGTCGCTTACCCTGTTGTGCTTTTCCGATTTGTATTCCGGGGTAAATCTCATTTTATAAAATCCGCCTCCTGTAAAAGAATACGCTTTATCGTATCCTCTTGCATTGGGTAATAAATCTTCGTTATATCCCAAATGCCATTTCCCAAAATAACCGGTTTTATAGCCGGCGCTTTGCATCATATCTCCAATGGTTGCAATATCTGTTGGCAAATGCTGAACTGCATGGTGTGGTACGGTAACTTCCTCATAAGGCCTCCAGTGCCCTGGTATAAAATCAAAAATTCCTACTCTGGCCGTATTTTGCCCTGACTGAATACTTGCCCTTGTTGGCGAGCAAACCGGTGCTGCATACGCATTATTAAAAGTCATTCCCTGCTCTGCCAGTTTATCAATATTGGGTGTTTCATTAAACTGATTCCCATAAACGGCTAAATCTCTTCCACCCAAATCATCAACTAAAAACATGATAATATTTGGACGTTCCTGAGTAAAAGCTGAACCTGCTGTAAAAAGTAAAAAAGAAACAATGAATGCTTTTAATTCTGACATAATAATCTTGTTTATTGGTTTATGTACATGTCAAATATACTATTGTTAAAAGAATGTTTTTAATCTATCTCAAACTATTTTATGTTTTAATTATTCGACTTTATAAATACAAAGATTTTTTATACGATTAGGGTTTTTTGCTTATTATTTCACTTACAATATTGAAGTTGAAAAGCTAAAATTTTATTCCTGCTGATTGCAGGTATAAGTTTTATCTGGGAGTTAGGTTTACAGGCCATCTCGTTATTGAACGGGATGGCTTTTCTTATTACGAATAAACATCGTATTTCTTCCACCATTTTTTTGCATCCTCTCTGTTCCATGGATATTCCAGTTTTAGTTGCTCCAAAACCAGAATCATTTCTTCTATATTTTCGGGGCGTTTTTCTACTGAAAAGGAGACACAGGATTCAAGAAGTAATTTTAGCTTCTCAGGCACATCGTTTCGTTCAATCAACTGGCTTTTAAACTCACCGGTTAACGTTTCCTGTCCGCTCATCATTCTTTTTGAAATCAACTCCAATAAAAACTGTCCACTCAACATATATAATCCAACGGCACCCAGGGCATAGATATCTACACGATGATCGGTATTAAAAGGATCGCGTAATCTTTCGGGTGCCATAAACATCGGGGTACCTCCAATACGATTCAATTGTGTTTGCTGCGAAATTCCGGCATCCATATTTTTCACAAGTCCAAAATCCAGAATTTTTATTGTATCATACAATCCGCCCTGGTTACAAATCATAATGTTCATAGGCTTAACATCACGATGTACCAGGCCTTTTTGATGTGCTTCCTGCAATGAATAACAACAGTTTAGCAAAATGTGAACAGTTCTTCCAACCGGAACAATTTCTGATTGCTCAACAATTTTGTCCAAAGATACTCCATTCAAATATTCCATAACATAATAGAACTGGCCTGACTCAGAAGTTCCGTAATCAAAAACACGAATGGTATTTGGATTAGAAAGTGAAGCTGTAACTTTTACTTCTTTTTCAAACCGGTCAAGCATATCAGTTCCAATAAATTCTTTTTTCAGCAATTTAATGGCAACCGGATTTTTTAAAAATGAATGTTCTGCTTTGTATACCTGGCCAAATCCACCTTCCCCAAGTTTTTCTTTTAACATATACTGACCAAGCAATTGGAAGTCTTTTATCTTTTTCCCAAACCTTGCCATTTTCAGGTTTGAGTTATAAAGTAAAATGGCAAGAACTAGCATAATAATAATAAAAGCTGCAAATGTAAAATCAGCATAATGCAGTGCAATAAATGCTTCTTTGGCGTCCACCTCACTAATTAATCCAAAATTATATTCAGGAAACCATTTGAAAGAACCTACGACTTTAATTCCTCTGTAATCGTTGTAGGGATCCATAATTGAGCCTTCGGTTATTCTTTTTTCTTCACCAAAATTCTCGCCGGAATACAATGCTACAATTTCGGTAAGTTCCTGACTAAGTCTCTCTTTAGCGGGAGCCTTATTTTCAAAAACATTGTTACCCGGATTGCGAACCCACATTTGAACACTGCTTTTGGTGGTATCGTAATCCAATAAATAAGTGTTTTGTATTTCTTTGGTAAAACGGCTTTCAGATATCATCCTACCAAATACGTCGACCGCATAAGTTTCGGCTGTTTTACCAAAATAACCAGCTTGCAAAATATCCGAAAATTCATTTTCTACATTAAACTCCAAAAGCAGAATTCCTACAATTTTACCATCTTTTTCAACCACCGAACCAAAAGAAATATACATTCCCACATTCAGTCCTTCAGGCACTTCACGAAAGCGCTCTGTATCATGAATTGGAGGAATAATCAGAGAACCTTCATCCTTTATTCTTTGATAATATTCGTAAAAAATTCGTCCCAACTGTAATCCTGTAAAAGTATTGTCTGTAGAGTCCGGGCTTATCTCGGTCAGGATTAAAAACATCGGGTCGTTTTTATGCACAATGCTCAGGGTAGGCAAACCTTTTTCTATTCTGTATTTGTTCAGCCTAATTGCCAAATTTTTAAAAGACTCCTCCTCTTTTAAAGCTGTGAAATCATCGAATTCTAAACTTAAACTATCTACAAAGTTTGTAATCTCAATAATCTCAGGTTTCTTAGCGAGCTTTTGAACTTCAGCATGTCTTTCGTGCATCCATTGATTCAAATTATTATACTGAGTGTTTAGTAAAGCTACCTGTTGTTCCTGAACCAGTTCTTTTATCTCAATCCGAAAACTTGCCCTGATTGCTGCTGCAATACCAACCACAATTACAACAAACAATACAAGAGTGATAAAACGATTGATTTTGTTGGCAAAAAGAAATTCAGTAATACTGCCAAATATTCTTGTTGTATCCTGCCTGGCACCTATTCTTGATTTTGAAAATCCACGGGTATTGTTTGAACTTTGGATTTCTTCTTTTTTTGGGGCTTCATCTTCCAGAATATTGGCATACAAGTCCTCTACCAGTTTTTTTAATTCCTGGTTTTCTCCGCATTCGGCTTTGATTATTTTTCGTGCTTTGCTCTCTTTAAGATCAATAACCTTTGCAATAATTTCACTGGCTTTTGTATGCAAAGTTTTATCCATTAATCAATTGAATTTTTCAGATAAAACAAAGAAAATAAAAAAGGGTCAATTTAAATAGTCGATTTGCTAAAACCTGTTAGAATTGTTAAATCTCTATGTTGATTATGAGTTCAAATTGATTTTGTTAAACAAAAAAGCTTCGAATTTCATCGAAGCTTTTGAAGTGGTGACTCAGCTGAGGTTCGAACTCAGGACCCCATCCTTAAAAGGGATGTGCTCTACCAGCTGAGCTACTGAGTCATCCTTGTAGCACCTTTGTTTCTCAAAGGCGGGTGCAAAAGTAATATTTATTTTTTTCTACACAAACCCAATTTGTATTTTTTCAAAAAAAATATTTTAGAGCCATATTTTCTTAACTTAACAACTGAATTGCGATAAAGATTACATCTATTTTTTTATCTTTTTCAATTTATTCTTTAGCTTTGATTCTTTCATTCATTATCAAAGTTGTATGACCAAAACAGCTAAATCAAATTCAATTTGTTAACCACGGAAGGATATATAGTCATTGGGGTTATTCTGGTAATGATTGTAGCCCTTTTTAAAGAGGTAATGCGCCCGGGATTAACCTTATTCTCGGCAACCATTGTTCTTCTTGCATTGGGAATTATAACGGACAAAGAGGCCCTTGCGGGATTTGCAAATAAAGGAATGATAACTATTGCAATCCTGTTCCTTGTGAGTGAAGGTGTCCGGCAATCCGGAATATTAAACAGGCTTGCACAAACATACCTTCCACGCAAACGTGGAAAAATGGTTTTTCTGATTCCGCGAATAATGATTCCGGTTTCTTTTCTTTCAGCATTTCTGAATAACACTCCGGTGGTAATAATTTTTGCACCTATAATCAAAAAATGGACTGAAAAACTTAACCTCTCTTCTCAAAAGTTTTTGATACCACTTTCTTATGCAACCATTTTTGGTGGTATGTGTACATTGATTGGAACCAGTACCAACCTTGTGGTTCATGGTTTGGTTATCGACAATGGTTATCAGGGATTCAATATGTTTGAATTTGGTAGAATTGGTATCGTAATTACCGCAGTTGGTACCTTGTACATGACCATCGCCTCGAACAAATTTTTACCGGGTAAAAAAATATTATTCAATGCAAAAAGTAGTACAGAGTATAAGGATTACTCATACGATATCATAATTCCGGAAGGAAGCAACTTAATTGGACTTGAAGTTAAAAACGGGAGATTAAAGGAATTAAACGGCCTTTTCGTAAGAAGTATCAGACGAGAAGGAAACATTATTGAAACACAAAAAGGAGCCTTTAATCTTATTGCTGAAGATCAACTTCATGTAGAGGGTAAATCTGACAGGTTAAATTATATTCTTGCCAATCCGAATGTAAAACTTAACGGTATAGATTTGGTAAAAAACCTTCCGAAGAACGAGCTAAAACAATACGAAGCAGTACTTTCGCCCCGGTTCCCGGGAATTGGCAAAACGGTTGCCGAATATAATTTCTACGAACATTATCAGGCGGTTGTTTTGGCTATTCACCGCAACGGAGAAAGACTCACAACAGATATGGGCAACCTGGTTTTAAAAGAGGGTGATAACCTTATGCTTTTAACCACGGATAAGTTTATTCAGTCCTGGGGAGATTCCAAGATTTTCTATTTAACATCCTACATACGGGATTACAGAACTACAGGTACTTTCTGGAAAAAATGGATGGCCTTTATTATTTTATTAATAATGATAACCGGTGCAACTGTTGGACAGTTTATCACATCTCCAAAAGGCATTTCTTTTGACATGTTCTATTTTGCAGCAATTGCAGCGGTATTAATGGTTTGGTTAAAAATTATGCCTCACCAAAAATATACAAAAGCTATCAGCTGGGATGTTTTGATTACCATTGCGTTTTCATTTGCGTTAAGTAAGGCACTTCAGAATTCCGGAGCTGCAGATACCATCGCACATGCAACAATAAATTTTGGAAAAGGATTAGGTCCGGTTGGTGTACTCGCAGCCATTTATTTACTTACCTCTGTTTTTACCGAAATTGTCACCAACAATGCTGCTGCTGCCATTGTCTTTCCTATTGCCCTTTCAGCTGCAAATCAATTAGGAGTAGATCCCAAACCTTTGTTTGTTGCGATTGCTGTTGCCGCATCTGCAAGTTTTGCTACTCCTATCGGATATCAGACCAATTTACTGGTACAAGCTATTGGTAACTATAAATTCAGAGATTATTTAAAAATTGGATTACCCCTGAATATTATCGCATTTATTCTTTCAATACTGCTTATTCCATTATTCTGGCAATTTTAAATTCTTTATAAGCTTCAAGCCACTATCTAAATTCTACCACTCATTCTTTCAAAAAATCATATATTTACGCTCCCTTAATGATTTAGAAGATTTATTAATTATTGAAAATAACTCTAATGGAGTATAGTTTAACAAATTTACGCGAACTTGAAGCTGAGGCAATCCACATTATTCGTGAGGTTGCTGCCGAATTTGAAAACCCGGTAATGCTTTATTCAATAGGTAAAGATTCATCAGTGATGGTTCGTTTGGCTGAAAAAGCGTTTTATCCAGGAAAAGTTCCTTTTCCATTAATGCATATCGATTCAAAATGGAAGTTCAAAGAAATGGTAGAATTCCGCGACAGGTATGCCAAAGAAAAAGGCTGGGATTTGATCGTTCATTACAACAAGGAAGGTTTTGAAAGTGGTGTTGGCCCATTTACTCATGGAAGTAAAGTACATACCGATATAATGAAAACCCAGGCGCTTTTGGCAGGTTTGGACAAATACAAGTTTGATGCAGCTTTTGGTGGTGCCCGTCGTGATGAGGAAAAATCGCGTGCAAAAGAGCGTATCTTTTCATTCCGTGATCAGTTTCACCAGTGGGATCCTAAAAACCAACGCCCCGAACTTTGGAATATCTATAATGCCAGGGTAAAAAAAGGCGAATCCATTCGTGTTTTTCCAATCTCAAACTGGACAGAACTCGACATATGGCAATACATCAGGTTGGAGAAAATTCCTATTGTTCCGCTGTATTATGCCAAAGAACGTCCAATGGTAAATGTGGATGGAAACCTGATTATGGTTGACGATAAACGCATGCCAAAAGAGCTGGCAGCAAAAGCCGAAATGAAAAAAGTTCGTTTCAGAACTTTAGGATGTTACCCCTTAACAGGTGCCATTGAATCGGAAGCTGAAACCATTGAAGATATTGTTGAAGAAATGATGACAGTGACTGTTTCTGAAAGAACCACCCGTGTTATCGACTTCGACCAGGAAGGAAGTATGGAACAGAAAAAGAGGGAGGGGTATTTCTAGATACTGGATTCTCGTTGCTGGATTCTGGATTCTGAAATCTGGCAATGCTAAACTCGTTAAGAAATATATCTAAAATCCAGTATCAAAAATCAAGTATCTAGTAACAAAATCATGACAGAAAAAAAACTAAACATACAGGAGTTTCTGGATCAAGACCAGAAAAAAGATTTATTACGATTGTTAACCGCCGGTTCAGTGGATGATGGAAAATCAACACTAATCGGGAGGTTGATGTTCGACAGTAAAATGTTGTATGAAGACCAGTTGGCAACACTTGAACGCGACAGTAAAAGAATTGGTCATGCAGGAGAAGAAATCGATTATGCGCTTTTGCTTGACGGTCTAAAGGCCGAGCGCGAACAGGGAATTACCATCGATGTGGCATATCGTTACTTTTCTACTGCCAAACGAAAATTTATTATTGCCGATACACCAGGCCACGAGCAGTACACCCGTAACATGGTAACCGGTGCATCAACAGCAAACCTTGCCATAATCC
>CAJXZG010000062.1 GCA_913063265.1 uncultured Prolixibacteraceae bacterium
TAAATTTTTGCAACTTTTCTGTTTTATAAATAAGTGGGCAGAAATCTGGTGTACCAGGCAAATTATTAATTATTCTGTGTCGTGAAGAGCGTTGCCCTTTAACAGCAAACTGTTGTTTCTCATCAATTAATGATACAAAATTTCCTTGTTTCAAATTCTTTATATTCAATGTAGTATTTAGCAACCATTCATATAAAAACCATATCTTACGGCTATATTGACTTGTGGGCTCCAGTAGTACAATTTCAGATATCAACTCCTGATTGATTTGCTCAAATAATTTTTTTAAAACCAGAAGGTTTATGCCTTCATATTTTATTGCAAAAACTAACTGTTTGTAAAGTGTTTCATCCGGCTGGTATACAGGAGTAAAAACTTGCCAGTTATCTGTTTTATATTTTCGTTTTTTCAGACTTATTAGTGATAACCTGGATGGGATTGGAACAGATAGCTTGTAATTATCAATAATTGCTCCATAGCCAGTTAAGTATCCTTCCTCGGGTGTTAATATTCCGTGAAAAACAGTTATTAGTGGAGAAAAACAGTTATTGTTCATCTTGAATTGGAAAATATAGTTATTGTAAAGATATGGAAAAACAATTACAAAATGAGAAAAACGATTATATTTTGACTGTTGTGTGAAAAAATGATTATTGAATAAGTGTGGATTTTATCCAGAAAATCGCAAAAAAATATTACTTTTACCTCAGCAAATGGAAGCAAACTGATACTCAAAACATTGCGTTTTCGAGGTGGTAATTCGGGAGTTTGCAAAGTTTGAAAAAGTTAATTGGCTGGTAATTAATAATTTAAATCTTGGGTTCATTTCCCGCCAGCTCCACATCCTATTCTGATAAATTTAATTCTTAAATGATTTTACCAATCTTTTGGCCAGGAACCAACTCCTTTAAAGAATTGTAAATCATGGAAATGAGGTTTTGTGAGTTTTTCAATTGCCAGCATTTCATCTTCAGACAATGGTGAGAAGTTTTTAGCAATTTGTATATTTTCTTCCAACTCCGAAATGGTGTCACAACCAACAATCGCTGTGCTTACAGGCAGTGTGAAAACATATTCCAATGCCTGCTTCATAGTAATGATACCCCCATGAGAGAATATCCTGTCGCGGGCAGGTATTTTCATTGCTACAATTCCAACGTTCTTTTCTAAAGCCGTTGGAAGTAAATTTTCAATCATAGGATCAATGTGTTTGTCAGCAGCGTTAATTGCTGCAAGCACTGTATCAAAAGGAAATCTTTCTATTAATGTTCGTAACTGTGCCGGGGATTCATGACCAGTAATTCCAAGAAACTTAACTATACCTTCCTCTTTTGCTTTTTGCATGGCCTTTAGAACTCCGTCATTTGCAAAGATTTTATCCATATCCTCTCGGTCAGGCTTTTTTACATTATGAATTTGCCAAAGATCTATTGTATCGGTTTGCAGGTTTTTTAACGATTTTTCCAGATGACGCATTGCCCCATCATACGAACGATCGTGTGTTTTTGTCGCGATAAACACTTCATCTCTTCTATATTTTAATACCTTTCCTATGTATCTTTCACTGGTTCCCTGTAACTCTCGCTGATCTTCACCTTCCTTTGCTCTGCCATAATATGCAGATGTATCAATATAATTCACACCCAGATCAAGTGCCCGGTTAATAATTTCCAACGCATCCTTTTCTCTTCCCGGAATTTCGATAGTTGCCTGCCCTCCCAAACTAAATAGTCCAACATTAAAGCCTGTATTTCCAAAAGGTCGTGTTGGCATTTTTCCCCGGGCAAAAGTATCTATTATCGCACCAACCGGATTATTAAAACTGTAATAACCTGCTGCTGCTGCAAGTGTTATCATTTTTTGAATAAACTTTCTTCTTGATTCTGATTTTGACATAACCTGGAATTTTTAGTTGTTTTAAAATAATATCTTTTTACAATAGAAAAAATTAGGAATACAAGTACATCAATTAAAATCAGTTAATTTAATACATCGGTTTGTTCGAATACGGTTATGAAAGTTGAATGATATAATCTTTCTATACGGCTATTAAAATCTAAAAATTGAGAGCAAAAAAAAGCCCGGTTAGCCGGGCTGTATCTTTATACTGTTTTAAATCGATAAACTGTTTTTTCGTTGTACTCTTCTCTAGGTTTTAGAAGGGTAGTCGGAAAGTCCGCTTGATTCACAGAATCAGGATAATGTTGGGTTTCAAGTGCTATTCCTGAAAAACTGCCAAATTTCTTTTTTCCATCGATTACAAGTTCCGGATTCCAGTACCCCGTGTAGACCTGCATCCCCGGTTGAGTAGTGAGAACCTCAACCTGTCGGCCACTTTTTTCTTCTTTTAAACAGCCGATATACTTTAATTCACCCTTTTCGTTGTCCAAAACAAAATTATCATCGTAACCCATTGGAACTTCAGTTAAACGGTGGTTTATTTTTTGTAAAGTGGTAAAATCCCATGGAGTTCCTTTTACAGGAATTATTTTTCCGGTTGGAATTTGTTCAACCATCTCTGTCATCTTTGTTGCAGTTAATTCAAGTTCATGATTTAGAATATTTTCTTTACCTGCTGTTAAATTGAAATAGGTATGATTGGTCAAATTTATAACTGTTGTTTTATCCGTTTCAGCCCGGTATTCAATACCGAGTTCGTTGTCATTATTTAGTGTGTAGATACATGTTACATCAAGATCTCCAGGGTAGTTTTCTTCACCGTCAGGACTCAAATAATTCAATTTAACTCCTAATTGTTTTTCATCCTGGAACGTTTCAGCTTTGAAAAGTCTACGGTCGAATCCAACTTTTCCACCATGCAAATGATTTGGTCCATTGTTAACAGCCATATCGTAAGAAACTCCTTCAATCTCAAGTTTTCCTTTTGCTATGCGGTTTCCAAATCTGCCGATAATTGCACCGAAATACGGATAACTTCCAAGATATTCATCACTTAAATAAGTATCAAGTTTTTCAAAACCACAGACTACATTTTCTGTTTTTCCCGTTTTATCCGGCATTTCAATACTGGTGATAATTGCACCGTAATTGGTAATTTTAACAGTTAAGTTGTTGTCGTTAATTAGCGTAAACAGTTCCACATTGCTTCCGTCATGTAATTTCCCGAAGGAGTTGATTTCAATTTTCATCTTTTTAAAAATATTAAGTTTTTATGGCATAAACTACCTGTCTGTCGTATTAGAGATAATTCGTATCTTATGATAGCCATTGGGATAATCATTTCGATTGATGTGAATTCTCTTCTCATGCACATTTAATAATTCTGAATTTTATTTGCTTAATCAAAGGTGCAAAAAAAGTAAAAACAAACTGGTTGGTACTGGTTGTGTTTTAAAACATGCCAATTTTGTCAAAACTCTTTTTAAATTTGTAAAGCTTAATCAAACTTATGGTAAGACGCATTATTAATATCGATCCAAAATCGTCGTTGCCAAAATACAGGCAAATAATAAATTCAACACTTTTGGCAATTGAAAAAAAAGTATTGAAAAAGGGTGATAAAGTTCCGTCAATAAATCGATTGTGTTCAGAATTGAATTTAAGCAGAGATACTGTCATGCTGGCTTTTAATGAGTTAAAAGCCAAAGGTATCTTACACAGTCAACCTGGTAAAGGATATTATGTTGTTACTACAGATATTCACCAGGAAGAACATGTATTTATTCTTTTCGATGAAATGAATTCGTTTAAGGAGGATTTGTATAATTCTTTGATTTCAAGTTTTAAAGGAAAAGCAATTGTCGATGTTTTTTTTCATCACTTTAATTATAAGGTTTTTCGTAATCTTATTAACGATAGCATCGGACATTATACCTCATATGTAATAATGCCTGCAACATTTGATAACATAAGTCATTTATTGTCAAAACTGCCAAAAGACAAAGTTTTTATTCTGGATCGTTTGAAACCGGAATTGAAAATGTATCCGGTTCTTTATCAGGATTTTGAAAATGATTTTTGTGATGCACTTCAACAAGGATACGAATTGATAAAAAAATACAGAAAGTTGATTTTTGTTAATCCGGGAGGTAAAGAACCGGCTGAGAGAGTTAATGGTTTTGAAAAATTTTGCTCAAATAACGGATTTGATTTTGAAGTTTTAAAAACAATTGAAGGCATTCGTCCGCAGTTGTATGAAGCATATTTTATAATATCGGATAGAGAACTGGTGGAAATGGTGAAAATAGCACATGAGTATAACTATAAATTGGGGCAAAAATTTGGGATTGTTTCTTTTAACGATACCATTTTGAAAGAGGTTGTTGCGGGTGGAATAACTACAATTTCCACTGATTTTTTTGAAATGGGAAAAGCATTGGCTAATATGGTTCTGAATAAAAACACTGGACAGGTCAGAAATCCATCAAAACTTATTGTTCGAAAAAGTTTATGATAAATATTAAATTGAGATTTATTATCCTACCAGTTCCAACTGGTTGGTGAATGTGCGTTTTGAAATAGATTTGGGAAAAATGAATAAAGCAAAATATAAATTTAAAGATTAAAAATTATGACTAAAATTAATAACTTAATTGAGAAGATTAATGGTGGAGATAATCCTTTGTTTAAGGAGTTGTACGGAGGTGATAAGGCAATATTGAAAGAACAGGCAGCAAGATATGCAAGTTTGATGGGTGATTTTAGTGCCACATTTGGGGCAGATGATGTTGCTCTTTTTAGTTCTCCCGGAAGAACGGAAATAGGGGGTAATCACACAGACCATAATTATGGCCGTGTTTTAGCAGGAGCTGTAAATCTTGATAACATTGCTGTTGTTGCACCAAACGGAACAAATACAATTAGAATAAAATCTGCTGGTTATCCCGAGTTTCAGGTTGAATTATCGGATTTTGTTCCTAATGAAGATGAGTTTTATACTTCAACTTCACTTGTAAAAGGTATTGCTGCAAAGATGAAGGAAAACGGATATAAGATTGGTGGATTCGACGCATGTATTGAAGGTCGCGTTCCAAAAGGATCAGGTTTAAGTTCATCGGCTTCCTTTGAGGTTTTGATTGGTGCGATAATCAACGAGCTTTTTAACGATGGGAAAATGAGCGCAGTTGAAAATGCAATAATCGGACAGTGGAGCGAAAATAACTATTTCGGAAAACCATGTGGATTAATGGATCAAACAGCATGTTCAGTAGGTGGATTAATTACAATCGATTTTAAAGATCCTGCAAATCCTGTCGTTAAAGAAGTGGATTTTGATTTTGTTTCAACAGGATATTCTTTAGTTATTACTGATGTAGGCGGTGGCCACGATGACCCTGCTTCACAGGCTGAATACGCTTCTTTGCCAACTGAAATGAAATCGGTAGCTGCTGAAATGGGAGCAACTGTTCTTCGGGAACTTACATTGGAAGAAATTGTAAAAGCAATACCGGAATTACGTAAAAAAGGTATCAGCGACCGTGCAATACTTCGTTCGTATCACTTCCAGGGAGATAATCAACGTGTTGTTGATCAGGTGGCTGCTTTAGAAAAAAATGATTTTCAGGCTTTCTTAAAAATGGTGGTTGAATCGGGTTACAGTTCATATATGTATAATCAGAATATTTTTGATGTGGTACATAAGGATGAACAGGTTGTATCTCTGGCTTTGGCGCTTAGTGAAATGATTTTGAAAGGGTCTGGAGCATGGCGTGTACATGGAGGTGGATTTGGTGGAACTATTCAGGCTTTTGTTCCACAGGAAAAGCTCGGGGAGTACACAAAAACGCTCGAACATGTTTATGGAGAGGGTACTTGCCACAAATTATTTATCAGAACAAAAGGTTCTGTGAAACTGGATTTATAGGAAATTAATTGGATTCAGGTTGAAATAATTATCGGTCGGTGAAAAAAGTGCTTGAAAAGTTCTGTATTACATTCGTTATTTTAACTTTGCGGACGAAATACTTAACTGCTTCAAATTTTTCGGATAAGTTTGATATTTGCTTAAACCAAAATGAATCAATTGTTAGAATAAATTTTTCAACTAAAATCAATAAAGTATTTATTTATGGAAACTAAAAAACAAAACTACACGGTACCTATTATCATGATGATCCTACTTTTTGGTATGATCTCATTTGTTACCAATTTGGCCGCACCTATGGGTGTTGTATTAAAAGCCCAGTTTGGAGCAAGTAACTTTCAGGGAATGATGGGGAATGCAATGAACTTTATTGCATACGCAGTTATGGGTATTCCCGGAGGAATTTTGTTACAAAAAATTGGCTACAAAAAAACTGCGCTTATTGCAATTGCAGTTGGTTTTATCGGTGTTGGTATTCAATACCTTTCTGGTTATGCAGGTGAGGGATCAGCATTTTCTATCTATCTGACAGGAGCTTTTGTTGCTGGTTTTTCAATGACATTATTAAATACAGTTGTAAATCCAATGCTTAACACATTAGGTGGAGGCGGAAACAAAGGAAACCAGTTGATTCAGGTTGGTGGTTCATTCAACTCTGTTATGGCAACTTTTACTCCCGCTTTTGTAGGTATCTTAATAGGTGAAGCGACAAAAGCCAGAATTTCTGATATTTTTCCAGTAATGTACATCGCAATGGGAGTATTTGCACTTGTTTTCTTTGTGCTCTTGTTTGTGAATATTCCTGAACCAAGTTTGGAATTTGCCAAGGAACCAATGAAGAACCTGATGGCCGGTGCGATGAAATTCCGTCATTTTGTTTTAGGTGCCGTTGCAATTTTTGTATATGTTGGTGTTGAAATTGGTGTACCCGGAACTATGATGCTATGGCTGGCAGATCCTGCAGTTGGTATGGGTGCTGGTATTGCAGGTTCGGTGGCCGGAACCTACTGGTTGTTAATGTTGGTTGGCCGTTTAACCGGTGCTGCTCTTGGTAGTAAAATTTCTAGTAAGACAATGTTAACAGTTGCATCTTTTTTGGGCTTAATTTTGGTTCTTTCGGGGATCTTTATCTCGGCATCAGCAACCGTAAATATGCCTGTATTTAAGTCATCTGGAAGCTCGTTGTCTTTTGGTTTGGAAGAAGTACCTGTGAAGGCAATGTTATTTGTTTTGGTTGGATTATGTACTTCAATTATGTGGGGGGGTATTTTTAACCTTGCCGTGGAAGGACTTGGAAAATATGTTGCTGCTGCTTCCGGTATTTTTATGACCATGGTTGTTGGTGGCGGACTTATTCCACTGGTTCAAAATGCAGTTGCCGATGCAGCTGGATATATACCAAGTTACTGGGTAATGATTGCCGGTCTTGGATATTTACTCTTCTATGCACTTATTGGAAGTAAAGTAACCAAACGAGCTGATGATGTTGCATAAGATAAAATCTTAATACTTGTC
Organism: uncultured Prolixibacteraceae bacterium; assembly: GCA_913063265.1. Classification (GTDB taxonomy): domain Bacteria; phylum Bacteroidota; class Bacteroidia; order Bacteroidales; family Prolixibacteraceae; genus Draconibacterium. The sequence continues at coordinate 7,340 of CAJXZG010000062.1, forward strand.
TCAATTGAATTTATAGTTCAATTCGCAATTACCAAAAGCCATCCGAATAGCAGCGGATGGCTTTTTCTGTTTTGTAATGCACAAAATTGTAAAGATTCAGAACAAATAAGCAATTCAATTTTATATTCCTTTTTTAGTTTTGGTTGGAAATAAAAAATAAAACGTATTTTCAACACTTGAATTTATTATTGGGATCTAAAAACTATGTTGGGTTTTTGTGTTTCATATGAATTCCGTTTTTTAGAAAAAGAAACAATTTAGACACAGAATTAAACCAAAAAAATAACTTATGAGTACATTAGACTGGATCGTATTGGGGCTCTTTGGAGTGGGCCTAATCGGAATTGTAATTTGGGTAATCAGCAAAAAGGATAAGGACACAGCTGATTATTTTCTTGCGGGACGCGATGCAACATGGATTGCCATCGGTGCTTCAATTTTTGCTTCAAATATTGGTTCTGAACACCTTGTAGGGCTTGCAGGTGCAGGTGCCGAAAGTGGAATGGCCATGGCGCATTGGGAAATGCATGGTTGGATGATTTTAATGTTAGGATGGTTGTTTGTTCCGTTTTATTCACGTAGTAAGGTATTTACCATGCCTGAATTTCTGGAAAGAAGGTACAATACTCAAGCCCGTTCTTTTCTCTCAATTATCTCCCTGGTTAGCTATATTCTTACAAAAGTTGCAGTAACTGTTTACGCGGGAGGAGTGGTATTTAAAGATGTATTCGATATTGAGTATGTAACCTTTTTCGGCTACGATATAGACTTCTTCTGGATAAGTGCAATCGGTTTGGTTGTGTTAACCGGAATATATACAACCTTTGGAGGAATGAAAGCGGTACTCTATACTTCGGTTCTGCAAACACCAATTTTATTAATTGGCTCAATAGCGGTTTTGGTTCTTGGCTTAATCAAAGTTGGTGGCTGGGGTGAAATGATGGAAATCTGCCAGGCAAATATTACAGTTCATGGCGACTCAATGACAAGTTTAATGCGCTCGCCAAAAGATCCTGATTTCCCCTGGACAGGGGTAATTCTTGGTTCAGCAATTATCGGTTTCTGGTATTGGTGTACCGACCAGTTTATCGTTCAACGTGTTCTCTCCGGCAGAGATATGAAACAAGCTCGCAGGGGAACAATCTTTGGTGCTTACCTTAAATTAACACCTGTTTTTATCTTCCTGATTCCTGGTATGATTGCTTATGCACTGAACCAAAAAGGTTTGTTATCACTTTCAAGTAATGATGCAGCTTTCTCAACCATGGTTAAAGAATTATTGCCAATCGGGTTTAAAGGTGTTGTGATCGGAGGAATTTTAGCAGCATTAATGAGTTCATTGGCTTCCTTGTTTAATTCATCTGCGATGTTATTTACAATAGATTTCTATAAAAAGTACAAACCAAATGAAAATGAGAAACACTATGTAACTGTAGGTCGGATAGCCACGGTTGCTATTGTTTTATTGGGAATTTTATGGATTCCTGTAATGAAAGGACTGGGAAAAGTATTGTACGAATATTTACAGGATGTACAATCATTGCTTGCTCCGGGAATTGCAGCTGTTTTCTTACTTGGGATACTTTCAAAGAAAACCACACCCGCAGCCGGTATTTGGGGTTTGGTGATAGGATTTACCTTGGGTATGTTCCGGTTGGCATTAAATGTTATGGGCATTGAAGATGGAGTTCTTTACGATTTGGTATTATCGCATAACTGGTTACATTATGAAATTTACCTCTTTATCATTGTTATAATTTCTATGATTGTAATTAGTTACTTTACAAAACGGAAAGACCCGGAACTGATAACCGGCCTGACAATGGGATCAGCTACAGCCGCGCAACGGGCCGAAACAAGAGAATCGTACAATTACTGGGATGTGATAAACTCAATAATTATCATTGCCATTATTTTGGTATTCTATGCTTATTTCTGGTAAAAACTGATTAAACAATTCCATAATGAAGAAATAGCTATCAGTTACTGGTAGCTATTTCTTTTTATCAAATTGTAATAGAATTTAAAAATAGTCTAATCATTTACCTGTAACAAAATACTTTTTCTAAATTTAGACAAAATCAAAAATCAACTATTCATGAAGAAACTTTGCTGTTTGATGGTGTTAATCACTTTGTCGGTGATTGTTTGGGCACAAAAACTTTCACCGGTTTTGGGAGTTGCGGATAACCGGCCGGAAGTTTATGCGTTAACAAATGCATCAATTGTAGTTAACTCTGAAACAATACTGAAAGAAGCAACTCTTGTCATTCAAAAAGGTAAAATTATTTCAGTAGGTAAAGATGCCGCGATTCCGTCCAATGCTGTTGTTGAAGATTTAAATGGAAAATTCATCTATCCATCGTTTATAGATTTGTACAGTCAATATGGAATTGATTCAAAAGAAGTAAAATCAGAAGGTTCGTATATGAGCCGTCCGGTTTGGGAATCGAAGGAAAACGGGCCCTTCTATTGGAATGATGCAATAAAACCATATAATAATGCTGTGAATGGTTTTCATGTGGATAACAATTCAGCAAAAAAGATTAGGAATATTGGATTTGGAACGGTTTTAACGCAAAAACAAGATGGAATTGCAAGGGGTACTTCAGCATTGGTTTCTTTAAAAAACGATGATGAGGAAGTAGTTGTCATTGAGGGAAAAGCAGCGACAGGATTCTCAGTTTTGAAAGGCAGTTCTCAAATGAATTATCCAAATTCATTAATGGGAGTTGTTGCACTTTTAAGACAAACCATGTACGATGCTGATTGGTATAAAATTCAGGAAGACAAATCGATTTATGATGAATCTTTGGAAGCAATCATTGGATGTATAGAATTACCTGCGATTTTTGAAGTAAGAAATAAACTTGAACTCATTCGTTTTTCTCAAATAGGGAAGGAGTTTAATCAGAAGTACATTTTTAAAGGAAATGGAGATGAATATCAACTGGCTGATAAAGTAAAAGAAACAGGCAATGCCATAGTCCTTCCTTTGAATTTCCCCAAAGCTCCTGATGTTGCCGATCCATTCGAATCTGTTATGGTCCCTTATGAGGATTTAAAACACTGGGAACTTGCTCCGGCAAATCCCGGGATATTAGAGAAAAAAGACATTGAATTTGCATTTACTTTGGATGGACTAAAAGATGAAAAGCAATTTAGAAAAAATCTTTTAAAAGCAATTGAATACGGTCTTTCGAAAGAGGAAGCATTAAAAGCTTTAACCGAAACTCCGGCAAAATTCCTGAATGTTAGCGACAAACTGGGGACTTTGGAAAATGGAAAAATTGCCAGCTTTTTAGTCACTTCAGGTAACTATTTTGATGATGATTGTATAATTTACGAAAATTGGATTCAGGGTGAAAAATATATTGTTAATGACAAAAATGTGAATCCGTTGGCAGGCCAATATCAGTTGGAATTGAGCTCTGGTGAAAAATATAAAGCTGAAATTTCTGGAAAAACAGGTTCTTATTCACTTAAATTATTATCGGGTAAAAAAGAGATAAAAGGAAAAATTCAGGTGAGTGAAAACCTGGTTTCAATTTTTTATTCGGAAGATCAAAAATGGATACGTCTGTCAGGTTGGGTAACAGAAGATGGTTTTGCAGGTAAAGGAATATTACCGGAAAGTAAAAATATTACCTGGACTATGAATTTTGAAAAGAAATCAAATTCTGATTCTAAATCAAAAAAGAAAACTAATCAAGAGCCAAAAGAATTAGGCGATGTTGTTTATCCTTTTGTTGCTTATGGAAACCTGGAACAGCCGGAATACAAAGACGTGTTGATTAGAAATGCTACAGTTTGGACGCTTGAAAATGAAGGGAAAATTGAAAATGCCGATGTGTTGGTTCGGGATGGTAAAATAGCTGAAATAGGAGAAAATTTAAATACGTCTGATGTTTTTGAGATTGATGCAACCGGGCTGCATCTTTCGCCAGGGATTATCGATGAACATTCGCATATTGGACTGGATGGAGTGAATGAGGCAACACATGCAGTTACTTCAGAAGTACGAATGAGAGATGTGTTAAATCCTGAGGATGTTGCCTTTTACCGTCAGCTTTCGGGAGGAGTAACCTGTGCACAATTGTTGCATGGTTCGGCAAATCCTATCGGAGGCCAATCTGTAATTGTAAAGTTTCGTTGGGGAGCAACGGCGGAAGAAATGGTGCTAAAAAACCAGGTTGGGTTTTTAAAACATGCACTGGGCGAAAATGTTAAACAATCACGAATGCCATCTTTTATCGCCACCCGGTTTCCTCAATCCAGAATGGGAGTAGAACAATCCATCCGGGATGCATATTTGCGAGCGTCAGAATACAAAAAGAAAATTGATGCCGGTGAAAAAGTACGTAAAGATTTGCAGCTCGATGCTATAGTTGATGTGCTGAATGAGAAAAGTTTTATGGGAATTCACAGCTACGTTCAAAGTGAAACAAACATGATTATAAAACTTGCTCAGGAATTTGGAGTAAAACCACATACCTTAATTCATAATACTGAAGGTTATAAGGTAGCCGACCAGATGAAAGAATCCGGAGCAGCAGGTAGCTTATTTGCTGACTGGTGGGCATTTAAGTTCGAAGTTTACGATGCAATACCATACAATGCAGCCATGTTGAGCAAACACGATATTCTTGCATGTATTCATTCTGATAATGCTGAATTGGCACGTCGCCTTAACCAGGAAGCCGCAAAAGCAATTAAATATGGTGGTTTATCTGAAGTGGAGGCATTAAAGCTGGTGACTTTAAATCCGGCCAAAATTCTTCATTTAGACGACAGAATGGGAAGCATAAAAGTTGGGAAAGATGCTGATTTGGTTTTATGGACAGATAATCCACTTTCGATTTATGCAAAAGCATCCAAAACTTTTGTTGATGGTATTATTTATTACGATATGGAAAGAGACAAAGAGAAATATGAAGAAATTCAGAAAGAGCGTTCAAGAATAATTAATAAGATTCTTGCTGAAAAAGGTGGTAGTTCAGGTAAAAGTACTAAAGAAAAATCTGTTACCAGGCTAAATGAACAATTTGAGTACGATGATGAAACGTCTTTTGATTATAATGACCAATAACCTTTAAATCTAAAAAAATGCAAAATATAATTAGAATCATATTTTCAGGAATTTTTTTGTTAGTGATTAATGAAGGTTACGGACAGGTTCCGGCACCTTCCACAACCCAGGAAAAAGGAATTGTTTTATTGGGTGCTACTGCTCATTTAGGTACCGGGGAAGTAATCGAGAATTCAGCAATTGCTTTTGAAAATGGAAAAATTGTTTTTGTCGGAAAATCTGCAGACACCGACAATTTTTCAGGACTTGAACAAATTGATGTTACCGGGAAACATGTTTATCCGGCTTTAATTTTACTGGCTTCACAGGTCGGTCTCGGGGAGATTGGCGCTGTACGTGCTTCTCAGGATCGTTCAGAAACAGGAACCTTAAATCCTTCAGTTCGTTCAATTGTGGCCTACAACACTGACTCTGAAATAATTCCTGTATTGAGGTCAAACGGAGTTTCTTTAGCACAGGTAAGACCTTCAGGAGGAACAATTTCAGGTAGTTCATCGATTGTAAATTTAGATGCATGGAACTGGGAAGATGCTGCAATTAAAACCGATGAAGGAATCTGGTTGAATTGGCCGTCATATTACTCAATTAGTGGTCGGGGAAATAACAGAAAAATCGAAAAGAGTAAAACTTATACTGAACAGGTTCAGAAACTTACAAAACTTTTTACTGATGCAAAGGCTTATGATGGTGAACCTGTAAACTCAAAACTTACTTCAATGAAAGGACTCTTTGACGGTAATCAAACTTTGTATATTTCAACAAATTATACAAAAGCTATTATAGAAAGCATCAGTTTTGCAAAAACAATGGGGGTGCAAAATGTGGTTTTGTCCGGTGCTGACGAAGATGCATTGATGCTGTCGGAGTTTTTAAAAGAAAACGATGTAAGCGTTATTTTGGCACATATTCACCGAAATCCTAAAAGAAAAGACAGTTATACCCGTAAACCATTTGAATTAGCTGCTGAATTTAAAAAGGCAGGAATTATGACTGCTGTAACTTATTCAGGTGCATCAGGAAGTATGAATTTACCTTTTGTTGCCGGACAATGTGTTCCATACGGCTTAAGTAAGGAGGAAGCCTTGCAAACAATAACAATAAATGCAGCAAAGATTGCAGGTATCGATGATGTCACAGGAAGTCTGGAAATTGGTAAAGATGCCAATATAATTGTTTCTGAAGGAGATTTGCTGGATATCAAAACAAATAAAATTATCTATTCTTTTATTTCAGGAAGAACATTAAATTTGGATAATAAACATAAAAGACTGTATCGAAAATTTTCTAATAAATATGGTCATCAAATTGTAGATTAATTCTCTATGTACGATATTATTGGTGATGTGCACGGATATGCTTCTTTGTTGAAAAAATTATTGATTCAACTTGGATATAGAAAGTCAGAAAGTGGCTACACTCACCCAACCAGAAAAGCAGTATTTGTGGGCGATTTTATAAACCGTGGACCTGAAATAAGAAAAACTATTCGGATAATCAGAAAAATGGTTGAAAATGGAAATGCGCTTGCAACCATAGGTAATCATGAAATTTACGCGATAATTTATTCTTTAAAAGAGAAAGATGGTTCCCCCTTGGTTAAATCACCAAGAAAGAATTTTTTATCCTTATACAAAACCCTTAATCAGTTTTCAAGTTATCCTGAAGATTGGAAAAGCCATTTAAAATGGATGAGGGAATTGCCGGTTTATTTGGATTTAGGGCCTGTAAGAGTGGTACATGCATGCTGGTCAGATAAGGCTATTAATATACTGGACAAAGCCAAAGAGTCAGGACTATCGAATAAAAGAATTTACAGGAAAGTATATAAGAAACCAAAATCGGATATCAGTTTAAGTGTTATTACCTTAACAAAAGGAATAGATTTTGATATACCACCGGATTTAAAAGTTATAAATAACAAAGGGATTGCACCCAGAACATTCAGGATGCGCTGGTGGGAAAATCCCCGTGGGAAAACTTTTGAAGCAGTATCATTCGAAAGTAAATTTCAATTACCTCAATACGATATACCTGCACAAATAGCTCCTCAGGTTGAAGCTTATCCTGAAAAAGCTCCAATTGTTTTCTTTGGTCATTATTGCCGACCTTTGGGTCCTTACATTATAAAACCTAATTTATGTTGCGTTGATTCATGCGTTGCGGGAACTAAAACATTGACGGCTTATCAATGGCAAGGTGAAAATGAACTCGATTTTAACAATTTAATTCAGGTGAGCAGATGATTTGTGGACTTAAGTGTCAGGAAATGAGAAGGTTAATTATAGTTTAAAAAAATCGTTATTTGTATTGCGGGAAAAAAAAGAAAGTATATATTTGCATCACCTTTTGAAACGGTAGTACGATGATAAAGGAAGTTCATTAAAACAGAAAAATGGTGGCGTAGTTCAGTTGGTTAGAATGCCGGCCTGTCACGCCGGAGGTCGCGAGTTCGAGTCTCGTCGTCACCGCTTATTTTTTTTGACAAAAAGTTTAGAACATCAATTTATTGGTGGCGTAGTTCAGTTGGTTAGAATGCCGGCCTGTCACGCCGGAGGTCGCGAGTTCGAGTCTCGTCGTCACCGCAAAATAAAGGTTGCCATTTGAGCAGCCTTTTTTCTTTTACCCCGGATATGAAATATTACGTTTATATAATACAAAGTCAAAAAGATAATAGTTTTTATATTGGCTATACTTCCAATATTGAAAAACGATTATATGAGCATAATCATGGTTCAACACGCTATACTTCAGGTTTGCGACCTTGGAAACTAGTATACAAAGAAGAATTCTTAACAAAAACAGAGGCACTAAAACGAGAAAAATTTCTTAAGAAACAACGTAATAGAAAATTTTATGAAACTCTAATTGGCAAAAATGAAAGAACAAAATAGATAGATTAAGTGGTTCAGTTGGTTGGAATGCCGGCCTGTCATCCCGAGTGCTCGGGACGAGTTTCCCGAATACTCGGGATCGTCACCGCAAAAATAAAGGTTGCCATTTGAGCAGCCTTTTTCTTTTACCCCGGATATGAAATATTACGTTTATATATTGCGAAGTCAGGGCTCACATTGAAAATCTGGTGGATTTTATTTTTGTAATATTTTCTATCAACTACATTAGTTTTATCTTTATTCACGACAGTGTCAAACTAAATTCCTTATCAAAAATTTCCGGTTCATTGAAACGGTATAACTTCCGTCCGGGAGAATTTATGAGCATTTTAGGTTCATTCTTCGCCGGACGGTTCTTGATTCTTTCCGGTTGCCCAGCGCTACAAGATTTCGCTCTGCTCCATCTTTAGCACTGGGCTGTTGATTTTCGCCCATTCTGGGCTAAGAATTTTACAGCCCTGAAAGGGCGAAATACAATAACCCGGGGCATAGTGACTAAAAGGAACGACGCCCTGGGTAAAATGAACGAAAGACATAAGGCGAAACCGGTGAGTTGATTGAAAATCAAGCCGTCCATTCGCCGCATAGTATAATCTCGAATCGAGCTTAAATATCGTTTATTGTCAAGTTGTTTAAGACAGATCATTTTTTACTCCACCTAATTTTCAAGGTGAGCCATCAAAAGGATGGTAGTTTTTTCATCGGCTTCACATCCAATATTGAAAAACGATTATATGAGCATAATCATGGTTCAACACGCTATACTTCAGGTTTGCAACCTTGGAAACTAGTATACAAAGAAGAATTCTTAACAAAAACAGAGGCACTAAAACGAGAAAAATTTCTTAACAAATAAAGTAATAGAAAATATTATAAAAATCTGATTGGCAAAAATGAAAGAACAAAATAGATAGATTAAGTGGTTCAGTTGGTTGGAATGCCGGTCTGTCATCCCGAATACTCGGGATCGTCACCGCAAAATAAAGGTTGCCATTTAAGCAGCCTTTTTTCTTTTACCCTGGATATGAAATATTAGTTTCATTTTAATTGTAACTGAAAAGGAAAATTCTGTTCTCATTGGAAATGGTCCCTCAGACGTACTCACAATAAGCTTTTTGCCCGGAACCAATTCAACATTATTTGTATATGAAAGTTCTTTTTTCATCAAATTTGTCTCGAACGCAACTTTTGAACCATTCTGAAATGGTTTGGAGGTTTTCAATTTTACTGATTTAATATTTTCGTGTCATTCTATAGCAGGTTCTGGACTTTGGACATAATCTGCTATCACTTTCAGTTGTTTGTTTATGGTAATTTTATGCATACTTCATCCATTGATTTTCGTATGTTTTGATTCAGTTTAAAGAAACATCCAAAATCCACTCTTTTGGCTAATCGCCAATCATTTTTAAACAATCATTAAATTGAACAAGATAAGCTATCGATTAAATATGAGCACCCTCATAAAACAAAGGCGAATCTGGACCCAAAGGAATTTTAAAGTAAATCCAGATAATTAATAAAATAGTCCATGAAATAAAGAAAATAATGGAGTAGGGAAGCATAGTTGAAATAATGGTTCCAATCCCCGAATCTTTGTCATATTTTTGAAAGAAAGCAATAATCAGGGCAAAAAAGCTCATCATCGGAGAAATGATGTTGGTTACACTATCGCCAATTCTAAACACCGCCTGAGATAACTCCGGAGAATATCCCATCAGCATAAATATCGGGATAAAAACAGGTGCAAGAATTGCCCATTTAGCAGAAGCACTTCCCATTAACATATTTATAGAGGCAGCGAATAATATAAACAAAACCATTAATACATATATATTAAGGTTTGCGGCCTGTAATGTTTCAGCACCATTGACAGCCAATACAATTCCAAGATTACTGACCTTAAAATAGGCAACAAACTGTGCAGCAAAAAATACCAGTACCAAATAGGTAGCCAGTGTTTTCATACTTTCGGCCATTCCTTTCATGATATCAGCATCGTTTTTAAACTTTCCCACGGTTAGTCCGTATACAATTCCCATTGCACCAGCGATTACAAACAATAAAGTTACTACACCTCTTAGCAGGGGTGAGTGAAGCAAAGAACCGTCAACACTTCTTAATACTCCGTTTTCAGGAATTGAACCCAACAACAGCAGAACGGTAAATCCAACAAATACAAATGTTGCGTTTAATAATCCCTTTTTCTCTTTTTTTGTTAACTTTTCAAGTTTGTCATCATTGTTATCACCATTTTCGAAAGAAGCATTTACAAACCTTGGGGCAATGATTTTTTCCGTTACCCATGTTCCGGCAGTCGAAATCATAAAAGTTGAAACTATCATAAAATAGTAGTTGGCTGTCGGATTTACGGTGTAATTTGGATCAATAATTTGTGCTGCTTCCTGCGATAAACCTGCAAGAAGCGGGTCAATGGTTCCCAGAAACAGATTGGCACTAAAACCACCGGAGACACCTGCAAATGCAGCTGCCATTCCTACTATGGGGTGTCGACCAACTGCCATAAAAATTACGCCCGCCATTGGAATTAGCAACACATATCCAATATCGCTGGCCATGTTTGACATTATCCCGGCAAAAACCAAAACAAAGGTTAACATTTTCCGGGGAGCCTTTAAAACCAGTAATCGAATTGCAACAGCAATTAATCCACTGCTTTCAGCAATCCCAATTCCCAGCATAGCTACCAAAACAATTCCAAGAGGAGCAAAGTCAGTGAAATTTTTAACTGTATTATCCAGTATAAAATGCAATCCATCCACTGAAAGAAGATTTTTTGTTTGTACAATCTCCCCGGTTGCAGGATGCAAAATTTCCCAACCCAATAAATATCCAATCAATGAGATCACTAATGTTGACAATGCCAGCAATAAAAAAAGAGTTGCCGGATGAGGAAGTGCATTTCCACCTCGTTCAACAAGGTTTAAAAATCGCTGCATTAATGAAGTCTTGGTTTTTGTAGTCATTTTCTGTTTTTATTTTTTATTTTTTTCTTTCTTTTCAATTCTTTAAGAATACAAAATGTTTTTAGTGAAAAAATAAATCACTTTGCCCCGAATATATAAAACTAACCTCGATTAGCAACGATTGTTTTAAAGGAAGGGGAAAAATGCATTTTTGTATGCTTGAATCAACTTTCATTTTTATAACCAATTCATTTAAATTGAGTATTGCATTTGTAAAGAATATTTATTTGTTTTGATATCGAACAGTAAACTAATTTCAGGGATCAAAGTAATTATATTGCTGGCAGTTAATTTACTTGTTTTAACTAAACTATAAGTTGGACTTACGTAATTATTCAGATCAAATGTAATCCAACCAATTTGAAACCAAACTTATGGATGCTTTAAAAAGTATCAAAAGCGGGAACATTAAAAATGATGTAAACAGGAGTTCAAAGTTTTTGAATTTGAATAATTCATTGATTATTGTTACCATCCTAATTTTATTTTGGATAGTAGCTTTTTATATACAACCATTTCTTCATTATCATACTCAGCAAATAGCTTTCAATACAGGCGTGGATTTTCTTATAGGATTTTTGGATTCACCGGGCGGAATTTCAAATTATGTGTCTTTATTTTTGTCCCAGTTTTTTTCGTTTAATCTGCTTGGAAGTATAATCATTGTAATGCTTGTTTCTGCGCAGGGTTTAATAGCTGTTAGCCTTGCTGACAGGTTATTTGGCAAATCAAAATTAAGCTTCTTTATTTTTTCTGTTGTTTTGGTTTTTGGTGTAATGGTGTTTTGTGATTACCGTTATCCTTTTAAAGCAAGTGTTCAACTTTTATTCGCTTATGTATTTGTATGGATTTATAGTTTTATCAGTACAAAAAGATGGATGGTAAACCTAGTATTATGGATAATACTTTCGTTAAGTACTTTTTATGTGGCAAATGATTTGGCATTAATTATTTTTGCTTTTTCCTCCGTTCTAATGGTAATAAATCATAAGCCCCAAAAGTGGTTAATTATTACCGTTCTTATGTTACTTATTGCTGCAATACTGCCATATTTGTCGTATTTATTTATTTTTCCTTTGAGTCCTTATACGCTTTATTCAATTACTAAATTAACCCCCCCGGAATCAATATCGTATGTTACATTTTATTTGCTTTATTGTTATTATTTTTTACTTCCGGCAATTATTATATTATTGATAATTTCAAAGGAATATAATGCAAGAACCCAACCAAAGGGTGGGAAAGTAACCAAAGGATTTACACCAAATAAGTATACTAAAAGGATAAATCTGTTTTATGCCTCACAGATAGTTCTTATTCTTCTGATTGGTTTTGTATTATATAAAATCTCAAAAGATGATTTAAGAAAGAAATTGATTTACATTGAATATCATGCTGAAAACAGAAACTGGGAAAAAGTGCTTGAGTATGCGGAAAAAACAGGAGATTATAATTTGTTGGTTAATTTTCAGGTAAACAGGGCCTATGCTAATTTGGGGCAACTATCAGAAAAATTATTTAATTACCCACAACTTTATGGCTCCGGTGGTCTTTTTATCGATAATACTGATTTAAAAGAAAGTTTCTCAATGCAATTGAGTGACTTTTATTTCGATTTGGGATTAATGAGTGAGTCTCTTCGTTGGGCATACGAAACACAAACCTTAAATCCGTACAGCCCAAGAGTTTTAAAACGTTTGGTTTCGATTTATCTTGTTGATGAGAAATATGAACTTGCTGAAAAATTTTTAAATGTATTGGATAAAAATATACTTTATCGGGAATGGGTAAACCGATACAGAAAACATATAAAAGATAATTCTCTTAGTAATGCTGATCCGGTTATAGCTGAAAAGCGCAGATTTAATCCACATTATAAAACAGTAAACTATGATCCAAGGATGAACTTAAAACTTTTGCTGCTGGCCAATAAAGATAATAAATTGGCGTATGAGTATTATTTGGCATTATCCATATTGGATGTTAATTATTCAGAGTTTATTACGTATTTAAAGAATTATACCTATTACAACATAAAAACACTACCGGAATCGTGGGAAGAAACCCTGTGTTTGTATATGTATAGAAACGAAAAACCGGATTTTGTTACTTCTTCAACTATCTCGAGTCAGTGTATTGAAAACTTTAAAGTATTTAATTCAGTAATGAGGAATTTTGATAATAACAGGGAGAAGGCAAGAAATGCTTTGCAAAGGGATTTTGGTAATACATTTTGGTATTATTTGTTGTATATATACCCAAATACAAAAAACAATATTTAAATGATAAGTAAAAATGTGATGAGGAAATATACCGAAATAATATTACTGTTTTTAGTATCCTTTTTTATCTCCTGTAATACTGAAATAAAAGATTATACCGAGATAGCCCGAATACCTTCTATATTCCCTGACTACACCAATATTTTAATTCCTCCGAATATTGCACCCTTAAATTTTAAAATTAATGAACCGGGAAGTAAATATGTAGCCCGGATTTATATTTCAGATAACGAATCTATTGTTGTAAACAGTAATGACCCAAACATAAAGATTAACAATAAAGCATGGCATAAACTACTGGATAAAGGAAAAGGTAAACGTTATCAAATTGAAATATTTGTAAAATCGGATAAAGGAACATGGCAAAAGTTTAAAACAATAGTTAACAAAATTGCAGACAAGAAAATAGACAGTCATTTGGCGTACCGCTTGATAAATACGGGTTATGTTCAATGGAACGACCTGGGGATTTATCAGCGAAATCTTGAAAATTTTGACGAAAAGCCAATTCTTGAAAATAAATCAATAGGCTATGGTTGCATTAATTGTCATTCTTTTGCCAACAACAATCCGGAAAAAATGATGATTCACATTCGGAAAAATCATGGTGGAACAATTATTTCAAAAGATAATGGTAAGCTTCAAAAAGTTAATACAAATACACCTTATACACTAAATGCAGGAGCTTATCCAAGCTGGCATCCCAATGGAAAACATATAGCATATTCAGTGAATAACATTGGACAGTATTTTTGTACAGGAGAAACACGAATTGAAGTAACTGACAGCTATTCGGATTTGATTGTTTATGATGTGGAAAATAATCAGGTTATTACATCTCCTAAAGTTTCGACTAAAGATCGTGAAAATCTGCCAATATGGTCTCCCGATGGAAAGTTTATTTATTTTATAAAAGCCAGGCCGGAAAATCCAAATAATAAGATTGACGTTAAATATGATTTAATGCGAATAGGCTTTGATGTAAATACAAATTCATGGGGAAATGTAGATACTTTACTTTTAAGCAGACAAATAAGAAAAAGTATTAGTTTTCCCAAAATTAGTCCCGATGGAAAATTCCTAATGTTTTGTGCAAGCGATAATGGCTACTTTACAATACATCATCCGCAAACTGATTTGAATATTCTTGAAATAAAATCGGGAAAGATAAAAAGGTTAAATATTAACAGTCCTGAAACAGATAGTTATCATAGTTTTTCCAGTACAGGAAATTGGTTTGTATTTAGCAGTAAACGTATGGATGGACTTTTTACCAGGCCATATTTTTCTTATTTGTATGAAAATGGCGTTGCTTCTAAACCATTTGTATTACCCCAGGAAGATCCTGCATTTTATGAATCGTTTATTAAGAATTACAATATTCCGGAATTAATTACAGGTGAGGTGCCCTATTCACAAATTGAGATTCGTGATAAAATTCTTGAAGATCCAATACCTGCAAAAATTCATGAATCTGTAGACACAACTTTTCTAAAAAGACATTTGCAGGCAATTAGGAATTAAATGTATTCTCGTTTAATAAAAATAAAACCATTCTTTTAAATTGAAAAGAATGGTTTTGAAATTTTTAAATAGTATTAAATTTTGTTTTATCCCATTGTGGCAACCATTACGGCTTTAATAGTGTGCATCCTGTTTTCTGCCTGATCAAAAACTACCGAAGCTCCACTCTCAAAAACCTCTTCAGTTACTTCCATCGATTCAATTCCAAATTTTTGATAGATTTCTTCCCCGATTTTTGTTTCGCGATTATGGAATGCAGGCAGGCAATGTAAAAATTTCACATTTGGATTTCCGGTTAGTTCCATTGCTTTTTTATTTACCTGGTATGGCAAAAGCAATTTTATTCTTTCAGCCCAAACTTCATCCGGTTCTCCCATCGAAACCCAAACATCTGTATATAAAAAGTCTGCGTCTTTTACCGCCTTTTCAATATTATCTGTTACCAATATTTTACTTCCGGTTTGATTTGCAATTTTATTACATTGTTGTTGTAATTCCTCCGTTGGCTGATATTCAGTTGGAGCAGCTGCCCTAAAATCCATTCCTAACTTTGCAGCACCAACCATTAACGAATTACCCATATTATTTCTGGCATCACCCAAATAACAAAACTTTATTTCCGATAAAGGTTTATCAGAATGTTCCTTCATTGTCAGAAAATCGGCGAGAATTTGTGTTGGGTGAAATTCATTGGTTAGTCCGTTCCAAACAGGAACACCGGCATATTTTCCAAGCTCTTCAACAACATTCTGTCCAAATCCGCGATATTCAATTCCATCGTACATTCTTCCCAAAACACGTGCTGTATCTTTCATAGATTCTTTTTGCCCAATTTGCGAACCTGAAGGTCCCAGGTAAGTAACTTTAGCTCCCTGGTCGTAAGCCGCAACTTCAAAAGCACAACGGGTACGTGTGGAAGCTTTTTCAAAAATCAATGCTATGTTTTTACCGTTAAGCATTGCTTGTTCAGTTCCTGCATATTTAGCCTTTTTAAGGGATTCGGATAAATCGAGCAAAAAACTTATTTCTTTTGTACTAAAATCGAGAAGTTTCAGGAAGTTTCTGTTTTTTAAATTATAAGCCATTTTTTGTTTGTTATTTTGATTGAAGAAAGATTGATTTAAGATTAAAAAAGATTGATTTATCCAGACTATCTGCTCAACCCCTTCAATCTCATTTTAATCCCTTCAATCTTATTCATATTCCATTGTTATTTTTGAACCGTAAGATCGATCTTCCAGTTTTTTAGCTTCTGTAATAACACTTTTTTCACCGCCATTTTTTATAAAGTCAAGGCATGCCAGAATTTTTGGTCTCATTGTACCTTCGGCAAAAGTATCATCTTCCAGATATTTTACCGTATCAGCATAGTTTAAAAATTCGAGTTTCTCCTGTGTTGGCAAACCAAAATCCTTGTAAATAAATGGTACATCTGTTAATACATAAAATTCATCGGCATTAATATTAGTAGCAAGTAAACTTGATGCCATATCTTTATCAATAACTCCGTCAACAGTTCTTAAATCATTGTTTTCATCCCGGTATACAGGTATTCCGCCACCACCGGAAGCAATAACTATATTTCCGTTTTCCGCCAGATTTTGTATGGTTTCTTTATTAATAATTTCCAAAGGAACCGGTGATGGTACTACTCTTCGAAAACTGTTCATTTCCTTTGTTGAAGATTTGAAAACCCACTTGTGTTTGGCAGCCAGATCTTCAGCTTCTTGTTTTGAGTAAACTTTGCCTATTCTTTTTGAAGGATTTTCAAAAGCCGGATCGTTTTTATCAACCTCAACCAGGGTAACCATTGTTATTACATTCTTCTTTATTCCATGTTTGTTTAAAATATTCCTGAGAATTCTTTCAATCATATAACCAATTCCACCCTGTGAATCAGCGACACAAATATCAAGGGGCATAGGAGGAATATCGTATAATTGTGCTCCTGCATCGTTTCGCATTAAAATATTTCCAACCTGTGGACCATTACCATGAGTGATTACCAATTCGTAACCATCTTTTATCAGATAAACAAGATTTTCGATAGTTTCTGCAGCATTAAGCTCTTGTTGTTCAATCGTTCCCTCTTCATTATTGCGAAGAATTGCATTTCCACCAAAGGCAATTACAGCAAGTTTTTTCATCTTTTTAAAATTGTTTATTTGCCAGGATAAATACGTAACTCGTATAAGTTGAATTATTGACTTATTTCTCAAAAAATTATTAAACTCGTTACCATAGTTATTTTCCTAATACCTAAACTTTAATTTTTACGTTACATTTTTATCGGATATTAACACTATTATCCTTTTAGTATTGTTGCATTTCAAACAAACATATAAATTCAAATTGATAAAAAAAGTGTGAATTTGTCAGTTTTTGAATAGCATATGTATTTATAAAACAGGCGTTTCTTTTATGAAATTTCGATTATAAAATTTATGACATTGAAATATTACAAATTGAAATAAGTAAAGGTTAATTATTAACAGCTTTTTCTTAAAAGCTTTGTGGTGCAGCGAAAATTTCAATCCCAAATCCTTAGTTTTTTTGCTTAAATTTGCGGCTTGACTTCATTATAAAATTCATTAAATGGCATTAAAGAATAAAGGGCCTAAAAAATCGACTAATAAAAGGAAAGCTAAAAAGGCTCCTTTTTTAAAAAATGAAAAAGTCAGATTTATAACCGGTACCATAATTATACTGGTTGCGGTTTATTTTTTAATTGCTTTTATTTCGTTTCTTTTTTACGGAGCAGCAGATCAAAGCAAACTTGATTTAAGCTGGTCTGAACTTGTTTTTAACCGGGAGATAAAAGTTGAAAACAAAGCGGGAAAAACAGGAGCCTGGATTGCAGAAACTGTTATCAACAAAGGATTCGGAATCGCATCTTTTTTATTCATTTATATTTTAACAATTTCCGGATTAAGAATTATCAATCGAAGTTTTGTTAGATTCAGGCGAAACTTTGTATATAGCCTGGTAACTCTGATTTGGTTTTCCTTGGCTTTTGGATTACTGTTTACCAAGTCAGAAAATGGATCCTTTATTTACTGGGGAGGACAATATGGTTATGTTTTAAGTACTTGGTTGAGTACATTGATTGGATTTGTCGGAATGGTTTTTTTGTTAATCATCACCGGTCTCATACTGGTAATTGTACGATTTGAAAACTCGTATTCCTTTTTTAAGGATTTCTTTACAAGAAGGAAGAAAACAACTCAGCATGGACCTTTAATTGGGGAGGAACAGCGAATTTCGGAAGAGCTTGTGATTGAAGATAACAGCATATCGAAAGTCATTGAAGATGATGATGTTGTTAAAGCAATCTTTGAACCCGACAGTTCTGAAGATACGGAGGAAATTGGGATGGAAATTGCAAGAGAAGAAGAAATGGCGGATATTAAATCAGGGACGGAAGATGAAGGGGAGGATTTGAATTTGTCAGTTGTTCAAAAAAAGGAAGATGAAATTGCCGAAGTCGATGCTGCCTCGGTAGAGGAATTGGAGGATTATGATCCAACACTTGACTTATCTGATTATAAATTTCCAACCATCGATTTATTAGAGGATCATAAATTCGGAAATGCTGAAGTTACCAATGAAGAACTAATTTCAAATAAAAATAAAATTGTTGAGACCTTACGTCATTATAAAATTGAAATCACTAAAATCAGGGCGACAATTGGTCCAACAATTACTTTGTATGAAATTGTACCGGCTCCGGGTATTAGAATTGCAAAAATTAAAAATCTGGAGGATGACATTGCTTTAAGTCTGGCAGCTTTAGGGATTCGGATAATTGCACCAATACCAGGTCGTGGAACTATCGGTATAGAAGTTCCCAACCAGCATCCTGAGGTGGTTTCAATGCACTCGATAATAGGATCGAAAAAATTTCAGGAATCAAATGCCGAGCTGCCAATTGCAATGGGAAAAACCATATCGAATGAAACTTATATTTTCGATTTGGCAAAAATGCCGCACATTTTGGTAGCCGGTGCTACCGGACAGGGTAAATCAGTCGGTATTAATGTAATTATTACTTCGTTGCTTTATAAAAAGCATCCATCGCAACTTAAATTTGTATTTATCGATCCAAAAAAGGTTGAGTTGAACCTTTATTCGGTTATAGAGAAACACTACCTTGCAAAATTGCCTGACGAAGAGGAACCTGTTATAACCGATATCCAGAAAGTAAAAAACACACTGAATTCACTTAACATTGAAATGGATAACAGGTATGACTTGCTTAAAAGAGCTCATGCCCGTAACGTCAAAGAATACAACAAAAAATTTATCAGTAGAAAATTAAATCCAAATAAGGGGCATAAATACATGCCTTACATTGTAGTTATTATCGACGAATTTGCTGATTTGATAATGACAGCCGGAAAGGAAATAGAATTGCCAATTGCAAGAATTGCTCAATTGGCAAGGGCAGTAGGAATTCATATGATTATTGCAACCCAACGTCCATCGGTAACCATTATCACCGGTGTTATTAAAGCTAATTTCCCTGCCAGAATTGCCTTTAAAGTGGCATCGATGATTGATTCACGAACCATTCTGGATCAGCCAGGTGCAAACCAGTTGATAGGAAAAGGAGATATGTTGATCTCAGCAAATAGCGACATTTCACGTGTACAATGTGCTTTTGTGGATACACCGGAAGTTGAAAGTATTTGTTCTTTTATTTCTGAGCAAAGGGGCTATCCTACCGCGTTTGAACTTCCTGAGTATGTTGGGGAGGATGAAGTTGGACCAGGTGAAGTAGATCTGAACAACACGGATGAAATGTTTGAAGATGCAGCGCGGGTAGTAGTTTCAAATCAGATGGGATCGACATCGATGATTCAAAGAAAATTTTCGATTGGTTACAACCGGGCAGGAAGAATTATGGATCAGCTTGAGGCCGCAGGTATTGTTGGCCCGAGTGAAGGAAGTAAAGCCAGACAGGTATTAATTCAGGATGAATACAGTTTGGAACAGTTATTGAATAACTTAAATTAAAAAAACACTCAAATTAAAGGGGCATAATAAAAGTCTTTTACTACTTGGAGAAATAGCTTTGAGAGTTAAATGAGTCAGTATTAGAATAAAAATTACAGAGGAATGAAAAGCGTATATTTACTTATAACCGTATTGTTATTGTCAATTTTATCGGTTGCGCAGGAAGATGAAAAATCAAAAAAAATATTGGATGAAGTAACGGAAAAGGCAAAAACATTTAAAACCATTTCGGCCGATTTCACTTTTTCAATGGTAAACAAAGAAATGGATATCGATGAAAGAAATGAGGGTACCATAAAACTTAAGGGTAAAAAATATGTTGTTGACCTTCCGGAAACAGGCATTACTGTTTATTCCGATGGCGAAACAGTATGGAATTATATGGAACAGGGAAACCAGGTAACTGTTTCTACAATTGAAGATGCAGGTAGCGAATTAATGGATCCGTCTTCAGTTTTCAGCATTTATGAAAAAGGTTTTCAGTCGAAATTTATAGCCGAAAAAAATGTGGATGGCAAAGCAGTATATCAAATTGATTTATTCCCGGAGGAAGATATTTATGATGTTTCAAAAATTACCATTGAAATCAATAAGTCAACCATGATGATTCAATCAGCTCTGCTTTTGGGAACCGATGAAAATGTTTATGGTATAGTTGTTAAAAAGATGAAAACAAACCAGGATATTCCTGATTCAGACTTTCATTTTGAAGAAAGTAATTATCCTGATGTAGAGGTTATTGATTTGCGTTAAAAACAATCAGTTAATAATTATGATTTGTTTTTCTTTTATGGTTTTGAAAAAAGCTTACTGGCTTTTGAAACTTCAATAAAGGATGCACCGGCATCTTCACCAAATCTTCCACCAATATAAATTACCAGGTCATCCATTTTTAATACTCCATCGTTTACCAACTCCTGAATAGCAGCTTTTTGAATTTTCATTTTATTCTTTTTGGTTTCCAGGAAAGAGGCATGAATTCCAAAAGATAGTGCCATTTCACGAACTACATGATGTGAGTGACATTTGACATAAACCGGGAAAATTGAACGGTGAGCGGCCAGATAACGTCCTGTTTTACCTGTTGTTGTAGATGTAACAATAGCCTTTGGTTTTAGCTCGCGAGCCGAACGTACTGCCGATTGAGCCAGATAAGCAGGAATATCATGTTTTGAAGGAATTACCAATTCTCTTTTATCACGGTCAGGTTCAACCTCCCGCGCAATATTAGCCATAACTTTTACTGCTTCCACAGGGTATTTACCATAAGCTGTTTCGCCACTTAGCATAATAGCATCGGTGCCAATATAAATTGCGCTTGCAACATCGCTAACTTCTGCACGTGTCGGGCGTGGATGTTCTATCATACTATGAAGCATTTGTGTGGCAATAATTACGGGTTTTTGGTAGAACATTGCACGTCGAACCAGATTTCGCTGTACAGCCGGTATTTTTTCCTCTGCCAACTCAATTCCCAAATCTCCACGTGCAACCATAATGCCATAAGCAACTTCCAATATTTCATCTATGTTCTCAACACCTTCCAGGTTCTCAATTTTTGCTATAATTTTTATTTTGCTATTGTGATTATCCAAAACTTTTTGCACTTCATGAATATCTTCTTTATTTCGAACAAAAGAGTGTGCAATAAAATCAAGATTATTTTCAACAGCAAAATCAATAAATTCTATATCTCTCTGGGTAAGGGAAGGAAGCTTAATCTCAACACCAGGTACATTTATACTTTTTCGTTTCTTTACAATTCCCGAGTTTTCAACCTTACATAAAAGGTATCGTATATGTTTTTCTTCAACAGATAGTCCAATATCACCATCGTCGATAAGAATTTTATCGCCTACTTTCAGGTCATTTACAAAACCTTTATAATTCACACAAATATTTCGGATACCATCCACTACACCGGTAGAGTAAGATAAGGTAACAATATCACCTTCTTCAACTTCAGTGTCGGTAAGAGTTTGACATGTTCTTATTTCAGGCCCTTTTGTGTCAATTAAGATTGCTATTTTTTCTGATACCTTTCGGATGTTATTGATTAATATTTTACCTGACTCTTTGGTTATATGCGCCGTGTTTATTCTGGCAACATTCATTCCTGCTTCATGTAACGATTTAATAAATTCAACATCACATCGTTGGTCAGAAATGGTTGCTACGATTTTCGTTTGTCTCATTAATCTTGATTTTAAAATTCAAAGGTATGGTATAAAATTGTTATAATCCATTTTCAATTATAACATCAGTCAAATTTAACAAACGAAAATTTTAACTATTAAATATTTTTGACAGGAATACTTATTTTGAAATACTTAATACTGCCAGCCGATAAGAGTCGAGACCAAATCCCATAATACATCCTTTACATACAGGGCCAATTATTGATTTATGACGGAAATCTTCGCGCGTTAGTGTGTTTGAAATATGCACTTCGATAACTTCTGTATTTACACCCGAAATTGCATCTCTTATTGCTACAGATGTATGAGTATAGGCACCTGCATTAATAATGATTCCATCATAATCGAATCCGTATTCGTGAATTTTACTAACAATTTCACCTTCAATATTGGATTGGTAATAACTTAATTCAATACCGGGAAAGTTTTCCTTTAAGTTTTCAAAATATGTTTCAAAAGATTGAGACCCGTAAATATTGGTTTCGCGTTTACCAAGCAGGTTTAAATTGGGGCCGTTTATGATTAATATTTTCATTTTTTTTAACTTTTTTATGAACTTAATATTTGTTACAAATAATTAATAAATAAAGCTTCGCGATACCAAATACCACAAGGTTTAATGCTATTTCTAAATTAATATTTTTTATGTAACTTTATATATTACTTAACGTAATGATGTATTATAATTGCTTAAACTATTCTGAAATAGAATTGTTTATATGTTAGCAATTGAATGTAAAATTAAAAAAAGAAAGCTATGAATTGGGAGGAAGGGAAAAAAGGTTTTGAAAATTATTTAAGACTTGAAAAATCATTATCACAAAATTCGGTAGCAGCATGCGTTAACGATATCACCAAATTAATTACGTATCTCGAAGCGAATTATTCAAAGGTAAATCCGTTAAAAGTAAAACTTGAGCAACTTAAAGGATTTATTGCATGGTTAAATGAAAAGGATATCAGTCCAAGAACACAGGCACGGACAATCTCCGGAATTAAATCGTTTTACAAATACCTTTTAATAGAAGGTAAATTGATGAGTGATCCTACTGCTTTAATTGAAACACCAAAGATTGGCAGAAAACTTCCTGATGTTTTATCCATGGAAGAAATTGACAGCCTTATAAATGCAGTGGATTTGGCTAAACCGGAAGGACAAAGAAACAAAGCTATGCTGGAAACACTTTACAGTTGTGGATTACGTGTTTCTGAACTTGTAAATCTCAAAATTACAAATCTTTTCTTTGAACAGGGATTTATTAAAGTTGAAGGAAAAGGAGATAAGGAAAGACTGGTACCGGTAAGCAGCAAGGCAATAGAAGAAGTGAATCGCTATTTAAACGTTTATCGGAAGAAACTAAACGTAGCAAAAGACAGTGAAAATATCCTCTTTTTAAACCGGAGGGGAAAGAAACTAAGCAGAGTAATGATTTTTACTATTATTAAAAATCTGGCTGAAAAAGTAGGTATGAAAAAAAGTATCAGTCCGCATACTTTCAGGCATTCATTTGCCACTCATCTTATTAATGGTGGAGCAGATTTGAGGGCAGTTCAGGAAATGCTGGGACATGAATCTATATTGACTACTGAAATTTATACACATTTAGATAAAGATTATCTGAAGAGTACAATTCAGCAATTCCATCCACGCTCATAAATGAAATACACATTTGTTCAAAAGGGCATTTTGCTGGTTTACAAATAGCAAAATGCCCTTTTCTTTTTTAACAAAACAAATTTGAACTTAATCAAATTTTAATTGTTAAGAGAATGTTTATTCGATACGCTAAAGCCGGTAAATCAAAACACCAATCTAGTGTAATTCGAAAAAAGGATTATTTTTGTTCATCGATTGAAATATTGAAGAAAATTACATTTATTAAGTTAATTATTAGGTAGTTATGACAAAAATCGATTTAACCAAGTATGGTATTTCAGGAACAACTGAGATTGTTCACAATCCATCTTATGAACAACTTTTTGAAGAAGAAATGAACCCAAATCTTGAGGGTTTTGAAAAAGGGCAGCTAACAGAATTGGATGCTGTTAATGTAATGACCGGTATTTTTACTGGTCGTTCTCCTAAAGATAAATTTATTGTTAAAAATGCTGCTTCTGAAGACATGTGGTGGACTACCAAAGAGTCTCCAAACGACAACAAACCTGTATCGGAGGAAGCATGGGCTCATCTTAAAGAAATTACTACAAAACAACTTTCCAACAGTCGTTTGTTTGTTGTTGATACTTTTTTGGGTGCCAATAAAAACAGCCGATTAAAAGTGCGTTTTATTATGCAGGTTGCATGGCAGGCACACTTTGTAACCAATATGTTCCTTCGTCCTTCAAAGGAAGAATTAGAAGCTTATGGTGAACCGGATTTTGTTGTAATGAATGCATCAAAAACTACCAATGAGCGTTGGCAGGAGTTTGGCATGAACTCAAACGTTTATACCGTGTTCAACATGGAAGAGAAAATGCAGGTTATTGGTGGTAGCTGGTATGGTGGTGAAATGAAAAAAGGTATGTTTGCAATGATGAACTACTACTTGCCAAAAGCTGGTATGGCTGCAATGCACTGTTCTGCAAACGTTGGTAAAGAAGGTGATGTTGCCATTTTCTTCGGACTTTCAGGAACAGGAAAAACTACACTTTCAACCGATTCAACCAGACAGTTAATTGGTGATGATGAGCACGGTTGGGATGATGATGGTATCTTCAACTTCGAAGGTGGATGTTATGCAAAAACTATCAATTTGGATAAAGAAGCAGAACCGGAAATTTATGGTGCAATCAAACGTAACGCTCTACTGGAAAATGTTACTGTTGATGAGAACGGCAAAATTGATTTTAACGACGGTTCGGTAACAGCAAACACCCGTGTTTCTTATCCAATCTATCACATAGATAATATTGTTAAACCTGTTTCTAAATCAGGTCATGCTCAAAAAGTAATCTTTTTGTCAGCTGATGCTTTTGGGGTGCTTCCTCCGGTTGCAAAATTGACAAAAGAACAAACTAAATATCACTTCCTTTCAGGTTTTACTGCAAAACTTGCCGGAACTGAGCGTGGTGTAACTACGCCACAACCTACTTTCTCTGCTTGTTTTGGTGCTGCTTTCTTAACATTACACCCTACAAAATATGGACAGGAGCTGGTGAAAAAAATGGAAGAGCACGGAGCTGAGGCGTACCTTGTAAACACCGGTTGGAATGGAACCGGAAAACGTATTTCTATCCAGGATACTCGTGGTATCATCAACGCAATACTTGATGGTTCTATCGAAAATGCTCCAACCAAGAATTTACCGATCTTCAATCTTGAGATTCCAACTAAATTGAATGGTGTTGATACAGGTATTCTGGATCCACGTGACACCTATGCTGATGCAGCAGAGTGGGAAACAAAAGCAAAAGACCTGGGACAACGTTTTATCGATAACTTTGTTAAATATACTGACAACGAAGAAGGTAAGGCATTGGTTGCTGCTGGTCCTCAAGTTGACTAATAATAATATAGTTCAAGACATATTAAAACCTCTCCGATTGCGGGGAGGTTTTTTTATTAAAGAATATCTGCTAAAGTTTCCTTTATTGTTGGGAAATCAAACTTAAATCCTGATTCATGTAAATTTTTTGGAATTACAAACGGCCCTTCAGTAAGCAAAGTAAAAGCTTCTCCCAAAACTGTTTTTAAGAAAAAGGATGGCACAGACAGGAAGGCTGTACGGTTTAAACTATTAGCAAATGATTTTGTAAATTCCCTGTTACTTATTTGCTCAGGGGCAACTAGGTTAAATATCTCACTTTTATCAAATTCATTGACAATAAAAGAAAAAGCACGAATTAAATCTTTTTCATGAATAAATGGGAAAGCCTGATTGCCTTTTCCAAGCTTGGCGGCAAATCCCATTTTTGTTGGTAAAACGAGGTTCTTTACGCTTTTGGCATCTTTTCCTAAAACAATCCCAATCCGAAAAACTACCCTTTGAATATCGTCAGGCAAATCTTTACTTGCAGCTTCCCAGTCTTTCACTACACTTCCTACAAATCCCGAATCAAAATTTGTACTGTTTTCATCATGTTGTTCACCCGGTTTGTAAATACCGATTGCCGAAGCAGAAATAAATTTTTTTGGTCGCTTATCAATAGGTAATTCTTTAATGGCTTTTACAACATTTCTTGTTGTTCGTACACGACTTTCATAAATTAACTTTTTTGTTCTTTCTGTCCATCGCTGTAATATTGGTGCACCAGCCAGATTTATAACAATATCTGAGTTTTCTATCTCTTTCGAAAGATTTTCAGCT
>CAJXZG010000063.1 GCA_913063265.1 uncultured Prolixibacteraceae bacterium
CGGTATTGTTAGGCTCATACCAGTTCATCTGACTATTCGGTTCGGGTGTAGTTCCGGTTAAGTAATAATAACCGTCGTCGGCCAAATAAATATACGGATCGCGAATCCATCCATCTTTTATGTGAATTGCATTTTTATGCTTTTTAAAGGCCTTTTTTTTATCTGAAAAATCCTCTTTTGATTTTGTACCGGTTAGTTTTTTAAAAATGTCAATTTCTTCCTGACTATAGGCAGTTCCATCCATTCTGAATAAATCATGAAACCAAAGTTCCGGTTCGGGGAAGGCTTCCCAGGGTTGAATTACATTTCCTTTTTTACGCTCTTCTTCAACATTTACCCCTTTCCTGCTGCTCCATGGCCAGATAGTTCCTGACTCCCCGGAAACAAATCCCCAGTTTATAGCTCCAACATTTTCATCCTTTAAAACAGGTAAATTTTGCTCAACTGTACTTCCGTTTGTTCGTGCCAGCCATTCGGTCATTATTACCGGACGGCCATCCTTTTTATATTCATTAATAAGTTCCAGCATTTTTTCCGGTGGACTGTAAGAATGAATTGAATGCAAATCAGCATTTACTCGATTAATTTTAATATTCAGCTCTCCGACAGCACCTGCCGTAGTGGATGTAATCGGTTGAGACGGATTTACCTCACGTGCCCAAACCCATGAATCGTACACCAATTGATTTGACTGATCTCCAAAAGCTCCTTTTGCTTCTGTGCCGTTCATTTCTCCTTCTACACCCCGACCCCGGCCCGGCTCGTTATATAATTCCCACATTAAAATACGATCATCGTTTCTAAATCTTTCTATGGTTTTTTGGACATAACCTTTTAGCCGGGAAATTTCTTCCGGTTTTGCTTCACCATTTGCGTACCGAACTGCCAACTCTCTGGCCGGACAATTTAACCATCCTGAATTGTGATAGCCCGGAACCGGGAGTGGTTGTTTTCCTAACCTTGGATTAGGATGGTGGCAATCATCGAAAAAAACAAAAAATGGTCTAATTCCGTGGTTGTCGCAAATATCAAGAAATTCATCTATTCTCTGATATAGTCCTTGCTCATCATCCGCCCAAACTATATCGTGCAAATAAACACGGAGCGTATTCATACCAATTTCTTCTGCCCACGCCAGTTCCAAATCAATTCTTTTAGGATCCCAGCTTGATTCCTGCCACATATCGATTTGATTAATTGCTGTGGCCGGATAATAATTACATCCTACCAGCCAGGGTTGTTTTTTGTACCATTTATTAATTCTTTCTTTGCTCCATTGCCCGGAAACCGGGGTTTGCGTGTTGATGTTCTGTGCACAAAGCAATAAGGTAGTTGTAATAAAAAAAAGATTCAATAAAAACTTTTTCACTTCTATTTCATTTAGTTTTTTGCAGTTCTTATTTCCCGAAAAAATGTAAAAATATTAATTCGTTCTCAATTATTTTTTTTGAGTGTAATTCCTCTGATATCAATTGGATTTTAAAAACTTACTAATCTCATTAATTCCATCTATCTTTAAAAAATATATGCCCGGCCTTAAAACAGTAACATCTACTGAAGTTTTCGTGCTAAAATCAGAGATTTCTTTTTGAAGTAATAAAACTCCATTCAAGTTGTAAATTTCAATTCTGCTTTCCGCATTATTTTTCATCGAATTATATTCAACATGGAGAATATTTTTTACCGGTGAAGGATATATTTTGATTCGCTCCGTTTCTTCCCTGAAATTGCTGCTCCTGGTCTGAGTATCTTTCAACAACAGTATTTTTGTTTCGCGAGAATTAAGTTTGATTTCTTTCACAATTTCATTCTCATTTTCAGGATCAATGTATATATTATTTGGGCCGGAAATTTCTGCCAAGGAAATACTTTCCGTCATATCCTTCCCAAAAGGATTGATCAAAACTAAACCATTTGTAAACTTTCGGGAATAAAGATTTGCCAGTTTATACCTGTAGTTTGTAAACGAATTAAAATGGTGAGTCTCATTAGGTAAACCAAGCGGATAATAAAAATAAGGCTGAATTTCAACTGAAATATTACTCCCTTTTTTCACCATTGGCGAAATTCCCATTCGACAGGAAATCAGACTATCTGTTGCTACATCAACACACATTAAATAGGATGCATAAGCATATTTGTTAAAATTATAGCGAATCTCATCGGTAAGGTTTTCAGCAAACCACTGATTTTTATAGCCTGCATTTATCGTCATGGGTTGGTTGGGTAACTGTCTTTGCGCCAGCAAGGCAATTGCTTTACAGTGATCCACCCAGTTTTCATTGATAAACCATTGCAGATATTTACCATCACTTCCGTAGGTAATCACATCTTTATCAGTGACTTTAACCTGACCTTCGTGGTCGATGCCGGAATTATCGGAACTCATATGTCCCCAACTGTTTTCGTGGCAATATCCATCCGAAACTTTTGGATGATGCGTCGTTTCAAACATCATATATCCTCTTGAACCGGTTCCGAAATTCTGTGAAAAGAGCACATTGTTTCCATAAATCTGCGGATAGTAACCAAGTCGTGAATAAAACTTTTCGTAGTATTCAGCCACTGCTGACTTTGTATAAGAAATATCGTTAGCCGCTGATAATAAATCTTCCGTGTTATGATCCCATTCATCGTAGTTGTTGTCAAACATGCTTATCGCACTTAAACGTCCATTTAAAATATCGATCCATATTCCATCTTCATTATAGTTACCGGTGACATCAAAAAGCGTATTAATAATCTTTTCTTTTCGGGCACCAAAGCAAGTAACAAAATACGAAATGTTTGCACCATTTTGCCCTGCAACCGGCGGTGTACCGTATAATGGAAGTGTAACTGTTTTACCTGCAGAGTGCTCTTTAGTCATTGTTCCGTCAAAACCACGTTCTACTTTTGCAGTTATCGGATAAATATTAGGGCTACTAACACTTATTACTTTCATTAATTCATTTTCGATACGAATCCAGATATCAAAATTACCTTCCTCACTGGCCAACAGTCCACGTCCCTTACTATTTGGCGGTGGATTAATAACAATAACATCCCCGGTAGAACTGACATCTTCAGCCAATGAACCACAGCGATAATAGGTAAGGTCCATTTTTTGTTTTTCGCAATAAGATCTGTTTTCAATCCAACCTCCGGAATAACGAATTACCTGGAATTTAGGATCATACTGATGCATTTGATTTACTATGTTTGAATCACGCGGAGTCCCGGCGCCGCCTACTATATAATCCAGGGCATTTGTTATTGTTTCAATATTTTGGCTGTTATAGTTTAAACCGCCAGTCCAAAAATGCCCGTAAATTGGATAAGGTGTAAGGTTATCTCCGTATTTTGAAATTCGGGTTTCGACCTTTTTTACCTCTTCAATGTCTTCCAGTTCAATTTCAACATTCAATGGATCTGAACCAAGCGATATTTCTCCGTTGTATTTTTTAAACCAATCCTTCACAACTGAAAAAGAATAAGGATTTAATGATGAAGGAAGTCCGATTTTTACCGTTCCAGTATCATCAGTAAAAAATGAACCTGAAATACCCTTAAAAACAATTTCGGCATTTTCCACAGGTGTTGCATCTTTTTTCTTTTTTACTTTAAATGTTATTTCAGTATCCTGTAACAATTCCAGCATAACAGATTTCACCCTCATTTTTGCTAAAGCACCTTTTGTACCAATACATATATAAATGGCAGAAGTGCCTTCTGTTATCAGAATCTGAGATTTTTTTACAAGCTCATTATTGATATCAGCATCCAATAAAGTCCATGATCCGTTGTTATTTTGGCAAAAATTTTTGAGGTCGGTTGCACCTTTTGTGAATTCGGGTATTACCAGCGGATTACCCTTTTCAAATGCAAATCCGTAACCCGTATTTTGTTTAAACACCGCATTTTTAAAATGTATGGAATATTCATATGTTTTACCAATTTCCAGTCCAGTAACTTTCTGGTATAAAACTCCGTTCTCACCACTCATATAAGCTACATGACCGTCTCCATTTTTTTCAAGTATGGTTGATTCAGTTACAAACCAATTTGCAAAACTTCCACCATTCTCGCTAAAATCGGGATTTGTAATTAAATTTTGTGCCGTTATGTTTGAAAATATAGGTATTAACAGGAATATAAATATCTGTTTCATTTTTAAACATTTAGATATTAATCATCCAAGGTTTTAATTAAGGTTTTTTTTGATGAAATATAGATTAGCTGAGGTATAAAAAGTTGCTAAAAACAAAGATAGATTCTAAAAATCGTTTGTTTCTTGTTACTTATAACTTTCAACTTAAGTAAATTATATTTTATTCCTGAAATGCATAGACATCGACATAAGCCACAGCCTGAACTTTAGTAACATCCTCAACCTGAGAAGCAAACAATTCATCGGTGTAAACCAGTTTTAGCTGAACCATGCCCGACGAAAAATCAAGTAGTTTTGTATCTGTTCCATCTCCAGTCAACTTTTCACCATCATAAAATACTTCAACATTTTTTGCCGGTAAACGATGTTCAAATTCCAGTTTTACACTGGTCATTTCCCCCGCTTGTGTTGCGCTGTACTCTATTGGTGCATAAAATTTATGCATATCCAGCAAATCGGGGAAAAACTCATTATAAACAGGAGTTATTGTTCCAAAAAAAGGATTTTGTTTTTCTGTTTTGATATCATCAATTTTGCTACCGCTTTGCGTTCTGAAGGTCATAGATTTAAATTCAGGAATCGGCAATATATAAACCTGATGAGAAGTAATATCTGCCGGATTGGTTTCGGGCGAATAATCAACTGAAATATTATTAAAGAAGAAATTGTCGGTATCACGATAATATCGCCTCAATGTAGGAACCGTGTAATCCACGTCATTGATTTTGTAATTAAAACCGCTTCTTAAGTCGGGTATTTCAATTACATGCTGTGCATAATGAAATTCGTCATCTTTTTCACGTCCCTGTCTGAATTCGCAATAAACCGGGACATAATAGTTTCCGTCATCAGCGATTTGATTGGGTACTACCATTGTTTGTTCCAATTTTGAAGAAGGTAAATTAATACCTTCAATATTCTTTAGTTTACTATTTGTAACATAAGTGACTACACCTCCATCAGCACGAAATTTTATTTCTTTCAGATTATTTCTTCCTTCCGAATCTGTAATCACAATCTCCTGTGAATATGAATTTCGTGAAAGATTACTGCCATTATCATTAAAGCCTGAAGAAAGCAGGGAAACAGTAAATTTTCCTCTCGATGTATAGTTGTACCGCACCACATCTCCGTTTCTGACATACAAACCGGAATTCAGCGGGTTTTTTCCTACCGAATCGAGAACGTGGTTTTCATCTCCGGTAAAAAGCACCATTCTGTTTCCTTCTCCCGTTATTGTAATTTCCACTTTTTCAAAAATATCAGCACTTGCTTCACCATTCTCAGTTGCAATGGTAAACATCGGACTTGGTTCAATATAATAATCCTCGTCTTGAAGACATGACGAAACAATTAACGCAATTACTAAAATGAGTATATATTTTGTGTTCATTTGATTCCTTTTTTTACATTATTTCAGCTAACTCCTTTTTTAGTGACCCGGATTTTGTTTCCATTTCCCGTTTGATTTTATAATTTCCTCCTGCGGAATGGCAAACAATTCGTGTTTATCTTTAATAAACAGTTTATATCTGAATTCCGAATAGGTTTCTGCCTGGTTGTAATCTTTCAAAGCCTGATAAATTTGTTTTGTTCTAACCAAATCGTAAAACCTGTCCCACTCGTGCAGCAATTCAACATCTCTTTCGTACCAGATATATTCCCGTACTTTGTCCTGGTCCTGTACCGGGCGAGGAGGAATCGGTTCACGGTTTTCCCAATCCTGTAAATAGAGTAAACGGTAAGGAAAAGGTTTACCCGACTTGGGGTACAGAGTTGCATTTTCCTGCGGCAACTCTCCAACACCACCTTTTGATACAGAAGCTCTGGCACGTAGTTTATTGATCACATTTACTGCTTTATCCGACTGGTTCAATTCGTTTAAGGCTTCAGCTTGCCATAACAAAATTTCGGCATAACGCAATACTACTATATTTCTGTTATTCCAGGTATCGTTATCCCCTCCTGTTGGAGAAACATGCTCAGGCCAAATCAGGTACTTTCCACTATTTGAATTTCCCGGATTGTTTGAAGATTCATTTCCAAACTGATAGTCATGTGTAATTTGTGAATATCCAGATGGCAAGCAAAATAAATGTCTTGGATCCTTAGGACTCAAATCCTGTTTGTAGTTGGCCAAAACCAGCGAAGGTTTCATATATTTCGATCCCCCGCCAACACCACTTGTTTCGATGTTACTTAATTGTCCCCAAACCGAAGTACCAACGTTTGTAGTCACTCCGTAACCTGCATAGTTATGGTTGATTTCGAAAACTGATTCGCAACAATATTCACTTTCAACTCTAAAAAGCATATCATAATATGGAAGAAGCTGATATTGATTTGGTGCATACATCACTTCAGTTTCACCATTTCCGTGATCGGGATGAAGGCTAACAAACAATTCCTTACTGATCTCCTCCCACGACATTCCTTCGTAATAGTCATTGGTATGATAGCTTGCTGTCGGTTCAAGAATCTGACGGTTTTCGTAATCTACAGGTTCGGTTGCATCATTTAGATTTGCCATCCAATTGGATAAATCCAGAACTTCATTCCAGATACTTTCTGCCCGTGTTTGATCAATGGAAGCCCGGTATCCTAAAACTTTTATCAGCAAACCGGTTGCTGCCCCACGGGTTATTCTTCCGGCATTGTATGCCTGAGCCGGATCGTGGGCATCATAGTTTTTTCTACAGCATAAAATTGCTTCCCTTAAATCTTTTTCAATGTAATCGTAAACTTCCAACCTTGAAATCCGGGGTGTCCAGAAATTATCGCCTTCACTGTTTACATATTGAATTTCGTTTTGAATAGGCACGTCACCAAATGTGCGTACCAGGTAGAAATAGTAAAATGCTCTCCAAAACTTCGCTTCTCCTACAATATGTTGAAACCGTTCAGCATTATCTTTGTACAGTTGAGAGTGTTCGGTATTTACCTGTGTAGTAACATAATCATACCATGGATCAAACATTATATCTGCATTCTCAATTGTACGGTTTGCTTTGTTAATTCCCTGGTAGCAAAATCCCCACATATTTTCGAGCAGATAATTTCGCGGAGTATATCTGAATGTGCACAACTGTACATCTTCGCTAACGGGATCGGTGCTCATCAGGTACATATTATCTGCAGTTGCCTCTCCAAAAACATACATGCATTTCTGGAATCCGGTGCTAAGTGCATTGGAATATAATCCGGCTAAAATCAGTTCCAGGTTATTAATACCTTCAGAAATACTTTCCGCATCAACTTTTCCCTTATGAGGAACATTTAGATAATTGTCGCATGAACTTATCAGGGAAATTGAAAGGATTAATGTCAAAAATTTATATCTAATTTTCATGAGAATTCAATTTTAGGATTAAAAACCGGCTTTGATACCAATTGTAAATGAAACAGGTTGCGGATAAGTTCCATAATCGATACCTGTACTCAGGTTGGCAGAACCTTCGCCCTGGATTGAGCCTATCTCCGGATCGAAACCACTGTATTTTGTAAAGGTTAAAAGATTGGTTGCAGTTGCAATCAGGGTAATGTTTTTCAACTTTAATCTTCTGATTGTTTCCTGTTTGAAGGAGTAGGAAAGCGAAACATCTTTTAACCTTAAATACGAACCATCTTCAATAAAAAAGTTAGAAGGTTTATTTCCGTTAAATTGTCGGGTTACGTTTCCTACATTACTTAAAGAAGGTAATGTTGCCCAGTATTGATTATCCACAGGATTATATACCGGTATATCACCATCTTTGGAACCGTTGTAGGTATAAATGTAATTTCCGATATTCTCCTGTCTCTTGTTGGTAATATCCGATGCATTGTTTCCTGTACGAATTGCACCGGCATCAAGATAGTACTTCATCAAATTGAAGATTTTATTTCCCACCTGATAGGTACAGAAAACATCCAGTTTAAAACCCTTGAAACCCACATTGGCTCCAAAACCACCTGAATATTTTGGATACGGACTTCCCAGAAAGGTTTTATCCTCATCGTCCAATTTGGAATCACCGTTCAAATCTTTATACTTAAAAGAACCAATATAAGTCGCAGCTTCACCATCAGTTAACCCGGTTTTACCGGAAAGTAAAACTTCATTGGCTTTCACCTCTTCAACTGTGCGGTAGAACATATCGTTTTCGTCATAAACATGACCATAAAACTGACCGATTGAATTTCCTTCGGTAGTATAAGTAACCTGGCCAATTCCTCCCGTATTCACATTTCCCCCGCGAATTGGGGCACTGCCGTTTGCAAGATCGGTTACTTTATTTCTTATCCATGTGTAATTAAAACTTGCTCCAAAGTCTATATCTCCAAAAGTTTTGTTATACCTTAAATCAATTTCAAAACCGGAGTTTTCTACCGAACCCGCATTACGAAGAGGTGCAGATGTTAAACCCGATGCACTTACAATCGGCACCGCAATAAGCATATCGGTAGTATTTCGTTTAAATACATCAAATGTCAGGTTTAATGCCCTGAATAATCCCAAATCAACACCAAGGTTTGAAGTTGCGGTTTTTTCCCACAAGATATCCGGATTTCCGATGTTGTTTGCAATGTATCCATCGAAAATTACGAACTGCTCGCTTGTTCCATACGAAATGTAATTCTCGTTGTTGTATATCGTATATTGTTTATCTCTGTTAATTCTGTTATTTCCTGACTGGCCTACAGTTGCTCTTAATTTAAACTGATTAATCCAGTCCACATTTTTCATAAATTCCTCCTCCGAAATTCTCCACCCCAACTGTAATGAAGGGAAAAATCCCCAGCGTGAGTCCTGAGGGAACAGAGAAGAACCATCGTACCGGAAATTAAATTTTAATAAATACCGTTGGTTATAATTATAGTCGAATATTCCGGCAAAGCCCAAAGACCGCGATTGCCCCGGAAGTCCTGAATTACTTAATTCAAATGTTGCAAGACTTGGGTAGGCAAAATTTGTATTATTAAACAAAAATGTACTTCCCTGAGATCGAACATTGATACTTTCCTGCGATTTCAGGGACTGAATTAAAATGGCACCAATTGTATGATCTTTTACTGTCTTATTGAAATGAAGCATATTTTCAAAATTGAAGCCCTTGCCCTTGTTTAACTGATTGGTGATTGATGGTTTTTGATAATCTCCAATCTCGTAAAACTCGTATGCATACCGAGGCAAAACAAAACCATAGTTTTCTCCGTAATACGCATTATAATAATATCCAATTCTTGATTCAAATTTTAAACCGGCACTTATGTCTATCAGCACTTTTGCATTTAAATCCGTACGATCCGAGTTTGAAAGATTATGAACAAGATTTGCTTTTTTAATGGGATTGTTGGTCATAAATCCATCCACCCTGTCGTAAATATCGGTGGGCGGATCAATCAGTGCATTTTTAATAATACTTCCTGTTCCTGAGCCTTGTGCTTCTTTCTGACTTCCTGCATATGCAGCTTTTAGGTTTACTTTTATTTTTGGATTTGGTGTTACATCTAAATTCAGGTTAACATTGTTTTGCATAAATCCCGAATTGATAATAACTCCCTGATTATTCCTGTAAGTATAACTCAGGTAATATTTTAGTTTTTCTGTTCCCTGGGTTAAACTCACTGTTGCTTTGTCAATTGATCCCATTCTGGATATTTCGTCTATCCAGTTTACATTGGGATAGCTTTGGTGATAGGCATCGCGCCCAATATCGATAGCTCCCCTGGCGTTACCAAAACGTTCGTGCGCAATTTCGTTATTGATATACCAGTCGAACCTGTCCATTACTTCAATTCTGTTATAGTTGTATGTTTGGAAGGTATGCTGATAATCTGCGTTTAAGGAAAGTTTTCCGGCTTTACCTTTTTTAGTGTTTATAATAACCACACCATTTGCTCCTTCTGCACCATAAATAGCTGCTGAAGCAGCGTCTTTAAGTATTTCAATACTTTCAACATCTGAAATGCTGACATGTCCCATTCCGTTGGTAACGAATCCGTCAACTACATACAAGGGTTCTGCATTATTTACTGTACCCACACCTCTGATTCGAAGAATAGTACCTTCACCGGGTGCCCCTGAATTGTTGATGATGGAAACTCCTGTTGCTTTTCCCTTCATGGCCTGAGCCAAATCTGCTACCGGCCTGTTTTCTATCTCTTCGGCTTTTACAGAACTAATTGTACCGATAACATTACTTTTGGTAACCGTACCATAACCCAAAATAACTACTTCATCCAGACCTAATGCGTCTTCCTTTAGTACTATTTCCAAAAAGGTTTGCTCACCAACTTTTATGGTATGTTTAGTAAATCCTATGTACGAGATAACAAGTTCCGATTCTGCTGAAGGCACTTCGATATTAAATTCACCATCGATGTTAGTAACCGTTCCGTTTGTTACTTCAGCACCTGAGATGACCACGGTTGCCCCGATTAATGGTTCTCCTGCCCCGTCTTTTACCACACCGCTTACTAAAATTTGAGAAAAACCGGAGAGACTAAGTAACAGTAACAGTATTAAATTAATAATTCTTTTCACGTGTAAATGGTTTTGTTCTTATTTAAGAAGTTGTTCAGGGTTGGTCTGTTTAAAATGAAGAAAGAGGAAGGCCACAAGAGCCTTCCTTTCTTTCAAAAAATCACTTTAAAACTTACATTTTCAGAAAAACTTTTACCAGAATCTGCTTGTCTTTAGTAAGCAGCCCAAGACTATACTGACCTCCAATTAACGAACTTACATCAATTTGAGAGGAAGTATATTTTCCGGTTAAAACTACCTGTCCGTTCATATTAATTATCGAATATCTCACCGGAGTAAAATCTCCTTCTATTTCAACATTAATTACATTGCTGGCGGGATTAGGATAAAGCTTGGTAATTGCTTTGATATCAAAAACTTCTTTCGCCTTAACCGAAGTATTTGGAATAAAAGCATTTTTAACTTCATCACTCTGCAAATTTTTAAGGTCTACAACATCGCCAAAACCATAGTCCCAGGTGCCATCCCACATTGGTGGATTAATTTCACCCATCAACTGATCATCCGGATTGTAAACGGGAGTTGGTCCTTCCCATGTTGGATTTTTCTCAACCAGTGCGTACAATGCTTTTTGTTCTTTCGACATCATTACGAGGGCATTATCCAAAGCTCTTAACTGCTGCGGACCGCCATTACCGTTTTTCCCTCCCTGGAAGTCAGCTACCTGGAAGTACGTATCCTCTTCGTATTCTGTTCCTTCAGCAAAAGCAAAACAGAATAATGTTGTTTTGTCATTTTGGTCATATTCCGAAACATAAAGCTTGTCTTTGAATTGTGTAATTTGCTCTGTTGATGCCGCATTATGCTTATAAGATCTTGATAAACTGTCAGCAATTACCACATCATCATAAGTACCTTGCGTATAAAAAAGAGCTTCACCAAGGTTTGCGTTGAACTTACTGGTATCAGCATTAATAGTCCATGGCTGGGTACGTACTTTTTCAACCCGGCTGCTAAAGAACATGTATTCCAGGTTGTTATGCGGATTTTTGAAATATCCTGCTTTTGCAAACCGACAATTGTCGTAAGTACCGTCATCAGCCGGTCCGTTCATATACCACACTTCATGCGACTGAGGTTTTACATCAGTGAATTTATAGATTTGTTTATTTATATTACCAGCCTGACCGGCGCAATATAAAGCTCCCTTGAACATAAAATAGTCACCCAAATAACTTGGGCTGGTCCTTGTTCCTGCACCTGCTGTATTCTGGTTCATATCTTCGAGCAAGAAAGTCTGATAACCATTGGAAGCCCATGGATTTTGGTCTAGTTCAGTTAACGGACTACCTGCCCATTTTCCCAGGGTTGAATTTCTGAAAATCACCCAGTTTGGATGAACCTTCTGTATCCAGTCTAATGTAGCTGATCCTTTGGTAGCCCCATCAATCGGATTACTTGGATCAGGAGTATCAGTAAAATCGAGTACCACGCCTGTTTTACCACCATCTGCTTTTGCAATCCCATCGGTATAACACAATTCATCTCCGTATTTTTTATGACGCCCCATAAAGAGCGCTACAGGTGTTCCACCTATATCTATAATCTGGAATGGTTGCGCATAATTCCAACGCATTGCATCGTGTTGGCGACGGAAGGGATAAGGCTGTACTTCATCAGAAACAAATACTACCTGCTCTTCCCCGATATCGTATTTCCATAACCAGCGCAATCCCTGAGAAGAGTATCCACCTTCATCTTCGTATAATGCAGTAAACAGAAGATCGTCTCCAAATTTTGAAAGCGCAAACGGGAAACTTGATCCATTTCCTGATTGTTCAACAACAGAACCGGGTTTAACGTGACAATAACCGGTTTTATATCTTCTTTTACCATTTGATGGTGGAACAATAAAAGTATCGGGTACTAAAGAAAAGTCTCCACCTTTGTATTGTAAAATTACTGTTTCGGCAGGAGCCCATTCAACCAATTGCACAGTTGCTAGTGTAGTGTCGTAAACCATTGTAAAATTGGTTGAATCCACACATTTTACATAAACGAGCGAATCTTCACCCGAAACATTTTTTACTGTATCGGTAAAAAGAGTAAAATCACAGCTAGGAGTTTCACCGATTGCGATAGTATCGTAAGTAGTGGCGTACTTATAGGTTGTATCTATTTTATCAATTACCGGATCGAAACATATGGTATCAGCCGGAGTTACAATGTCTTCCACATCCTCAGGATCTTTTACAAACAAATCTGCCACCATATTTGTACCCGCGGCGGTACCGTCAGAAACCCAAAGCTCTATTCCGTGCTCACCATCATCAGCAGCAAAATACAGTTTTTCATTTCCTTTAGGTCCGGCCACCATAAGGGCATCAGGATTAGATCCTCCACTTCCGGGATTAATATCCTTTACCATCATTGTTCCTGCCTGAGTTCCATCGGTAAGCCAAAGCTCTTTTCCGGCATCTGCTGTAGAGCCGGTAAAGTAATACTTACCGTTAAAAACAACAGCTTTGTCACTACTAAACCATTTGGTTTTGTTACGATTGTCATTCATCATTTCCACAGACACTCCGTCATCTGTCAATTGAATCAGTTCATACTTTGTTTCGTCCAACACCGATATTCCTTTGGTGTAACTTTGAGACTGCACCATTTGGGTGATTATCAACCCCAGTGCCAACAGATAGTAGACTTTTTTCATAAGAATTATTTTTATTGGTTCAACGAATTTTCCCTGATTTAACTTTGTTAAAAGTAATTTCACCCGAGAAATTATTTATGCTCTATTGTTCATTCTTTTTATTCAGTTGTTCAATACTGTAAATTTTTTTATTACAACGGTTCGAGTCATTTCTATTAGTTTTTTATAAACTTTGCACTACCCATAAACACCCCGTTTTTCTGATATAATTTTAATATATATACACCCCTTTTTAGATCACTGATATATACCGGGCTATCCGTGTTATTCGTGCGGCTTTTATAAACTTCTTTTCCCTGAATATTATAAATCGCCACAATATTTTCTTTTTCAAACTGCTTATTCCGGATATAGATATTTTGGGTGGCCGGATTGGGATAAACATTTATGGTTTCCGAAACTCCGGATTCCAGTTTATGATTTAAATGAGTTAATGTATTTTTATAAATGTTATAAACCTCGTTATGCGTTTTCCCCATATTGTAAACGACCAGTTCATCTATTTTTCCGTTAAAGGGTGCATTGTAAATATTTGTGCTGTCGCCATATGTTTTTTGTGCATGTTTTTGACCTATTACAAAATTCCATTTTGTCTTCATAATTTCGGTTTGAGAACTTTGCAGACTATCAATTTTTAAACCTGCACTTTTCCTTCCATTCAAATAAGCAAACAAACTGTCGCCATTATAAACCATGGCAACATGTGTCCATTCATTTAATTCAACAATTTTGTCTGAATCGATTCTTTTCCAGATGCGTTTCTTATTGTCGACTTCGTGATAAGCTTTTCTTTCTGCCTGGTCGGCACTATCGCTATATGCAAAAAAACCAACCCGTAAATGTCCCCGTGAATCATAAGGCTCATTATTATGGTCTTTATCTTTTCCATCGTTATTATTCCGAATGTTAAGCCAGTACGACATTTCTTTTTCGAGAATTTCAATCCTTTTATCATCTGTACCATACGATTCGGGATTTACCCAGGCGGCCGCTGTTATAAATCGTACATCCAAAACAGAGCTATTACCTAAATTGACTCTGCTGCTGTCTTCCTCTAAATAATCCAGACACCTTCCATTATATCCGGTGGCTTCGTATGCTTTGTATATCTGACCATCCAGAAAATAATTGCTGTTGTCAAATACCACACCTGTTGCCATATCCATTTTTTCAAAGTCGTAATACAGAATCAGCGTTGAATCCGAAACATCGACCTGAGCATATATTGATACATTATTAAACATTAGCATCAATACCAAAAACCCTAATATTTCTAATAACCGTTTCATTTACCTGCTTTAGAAAGTCTGAATAACGCAGAGCCGTGTGCCGGTAGTTTTGCTTTTAACTTTTTATCCACAATTCCTATATCCTTTCTTTCCCATAAGTCACGAACTTTGTATGTATCGCGCATATAATCCCATT
Source organism: uncultured Prolixibacteraceae bacterium (assembly GCA_913063265.1). Taxonomy (GTDB): domain Bacteria; phylum Bacteroidota; class Bacteroidia; order Bacteroidales; family Prolixibacteraceae; genus Draconibacterium. The sequence continues at coordinate 14,758 of CAJXZG010000063.1, forward strand.
CAAGATCGAATGTAACCTCAGTTTCCTTATCGTTTAAATTAAATAAACCAACAAAACGATCACCTGTTTCTTTATCCGTAGAAATCCATACCCTTTGTCCGTTCCGAACAAAAATCTGGTGGGCATCCGATCCGTTCTGATTTATTGCAAGTACTTCAGGATTTGTTATTAATGAAAGTGTAAATTCATCCACATCCAGCATATCGTTCCCCAACATTAATGGCGACTGAGCTATAAACCACAGGCTCATCATTGTTTGTTGTTCATCTATGGTAAACTGAGTCATACGTTCCGGACCATGCGGACGATCGTCCAACGACAGTTTTCCTATCGGAATCATATCTGCATCGGGCCACATTCCCGGAGCTGCATGAGGAGACCAAACATTTAGCAAATCAAAATTATGCTCCAATCTATCCCAGGTATCCCAATAATCGGCAGAAATTCTCCACATGTTCGCATTGGCTTTCAAATGCTCCGCTTTTCCCAGTGGCGCCTCACCACACGATAAACTAAGTACCATAGGGCGGCCACAATTTTCAATGGCTTTACGCATCATTGCAATTTCCCCTTCGTGATAGGGTGGAAACATGGTATCATCTGCTTTTATAAAATCAACTCCCCATTCTGCATACATTTCAAAAAGAGAATTATAATACTCTTGTGCACCGGGTTTTGTTGGATCTACTCCCCACATGTGATTACACCAGCCACAAGTATCCCAGGGCTCGGCAATATCTTTCATGGTATATCCTGTTCCTTTTATCGGTAAATCCTGGTTAACCGCATAACGATGTACACCTCGCATAATATGAATCCCGAATTTCATTCCCTGGCTGTGTACATAATCAGCAAGTGGCTTAAACCCTTTACCATTTGCTGAAGATGGAAATCGTTCAACAGCAGGAATTAGTCTTCCATACTCATCCAAAGTAGTGTATTCAGGAAATAAGGGTTCACCGGGACTTTTGTAACGAAGATTCGGATGACCTTTTCTTCTTGGAGTATCCCAGTTACCCGGTTCAGGGTGCCACCAGATATAATCAATTACAGCATACTCCCAGCCATAATCCAATAAGTTGTCGGCCATAAAATCAACTATTGAACGATACTGTTCTTCATTAATTCGGCAATCATAAGCATCAAAACTGTTCCAACCCATTGGGGGAGTTTCGGCAACATTTACCGAATTATTTATGGGCGCTGATTTATTTTCCTGAGAATTTGAATTGACACAGGCATTTAAGGTAAAAACCAGAAGTCCAATTCCAAGTGCTGTAATCCTCTTCATAAGTTTGTTTTTTGTATTGTTTAGTGGAATTCACAAGAATTCAATAACAAATGTATTTTGCAGGATAAAAATGTTTTTATCCGGTTGTACAAATATTTTGCTCATTTGTATATCCAGCACAATTCATTCAACTTCAAACACTTAAAAACATCTAAAAACTAAATCATACCACTTTTTGTACAAATCATATTTTAGTTTATTTGTCAATGGATTTTGATTAGGAAACAAAAAAGGTTTCTCAAATCATGAGAAACCTTTCGAAATTTTAAAATCACTATGAAACTAAAAACAAAACTCTTTTAATCTTTTAAACTTTTTACTTCAGGTTGATTTACGTCAGGGAGAAATTGTGACATGTATATTTTAACTGAATCGTATTTTGAATCGTTTGCAAGATTCTTCCATTCCAGGGGATCTTTTTTATGGTCGTACAGTTCTTCCGCTCCATCCTGGTACCGGGTATATCTCCACTTCTTATTTCTAACAGAATGACGATTAAATCCAAGTGTTGTTAAGGCCGGTTTATCCCATGTGGTATTCACATCTTTTAAAAGCGGAACAATACTATTACCTTCGTTTTCTGAATTTGCCGGAAGTCCGCACAATTCAACTAAAGTCGGATATAAATCCATCAAACTTACCGGACTGTTGCAACGAGAGTCTGCCCCGGTTACTCCGGGAACTTTAAATATCAAAGGCATTTTACAAGCCTCTTCCCACAAGGTAAATTTTTTGTACCGAAGCTTTTCTCCTAGGTGCCAGCCATGATCTCCCCACAAAACAACAATTGTATTGTCTGCATATTTACTTTTTTCCAGGGCATCCAGTACAACGCCAACACATGCATCTGCATAATTTACACAAGCCAGATAAGCCTGAATTGCAGCTTGTTGTTTGTTATACTTTTTAGCAGCAAAATAATTTTTTGAAGGTCCTAATGCCGAACCGGGAATATCATCGTGGTCGTTTTCATTAATTTCAGGCAAAATCATTTCCTCTTCAGGAAACTTGTCAAAAAATTCCTTTGGTACATGCCATTTCAGGTGAGGCCTAAAAATTCCGCATGCCAAAAAGAAAGGTTTATCGTAATTTTTTTGAAGTTGTTCAGCTGCCCATTTTGCTGTAATATAATCCTGCGTTTCTTCAAATTCAGCATCGGTAGGTCCCCAATCAAAATTATCATCTGCTTCTCCTGTCGGAATTCCGTTAGCCAAATATCCTTTCTCTTTTTTTATTGCCCCGTATCCTCCACTTGTTTTTACCCATTTATCCCATGAAATGGTATCTGCTTTTTCTCCATTTGCCGAGTGAAAAATTTTGCCTCTTGCTGTAGTAAAATAGCCATGTTTGGAAAACCATTGCGGAATGGTAAGCGCATTTTTCAGCACCTCTGAATCACGCATTTGTGTTGAATTTCCATAAACACCAGTGCTTGAAGGGAGATATCCGCTCATCAAAGCAGCTCTTGAAGGATTACAAACTGATGCGGCACAATAAGCATTTTCGAATACCACACCTTGTTTGGCCAGTTTATCCATATTTGGTGTTTGTGTTTGTGGATGCCCACCTGCAAAACCTGTCCAGTTATTTAAATCGTCAATTGCAATAAATAAGACATTGTAAGGTTTGCCGTCCTTTTTATCTGAATCTTTTCCTTCTGTTTTGCATGACAGGAAAAAAGTACTGGTTAAAATTATTAAAAGTATTATTCTCATATTCTTACATCATCATTCCCGCGTAGGCAGGAACCTGTTACTTTAATTGCTGTGCCATGAAATTCCCACCTGCATGGGAATGAAAGTGTTTTAAAATGGTGTTTCCACAACTTTATCATCTTTTTCGAATAGCGGGGTAACTTCAAATTCGGTTCTCGCAGAAATAAACAGTTCTTCAAATTCTTCAACCAATTCAGGATATTGACTGGCCACATTATCATTTTCTTCCGGATCGGTTTCCAGGTTGTATAATTCGAATATCACATTTTCTTTATCCCCCCTAACATTTAGTTTTACTGCTTTCCATTTCCCTTTTAAAATGGCTTGTTTTCCACCAAGTTCGAAAAATTCCCAGTAAAGGTAATCATGCTTTTCGTTTTGTTCTTTTCCTAAGAGTGTAGGTAAAAACGAGATTCCATCAGTTTCTGCGGGTGTTTCGGCTCCAACCAAATCTGCAAAAGTTGGCAGAAAATCCCAAAAGGCAAATGTTTGTTCCGATTTAGCACCGGCCTGAATATGCCCCGGCCAGCGAACAATAAACGGTGTTCGCACTCCACCATCGTAGAAGTCGCGTTTCATACCGCGTAATTCCCTGTTTGAATTAAAAAATTCCATCATGTGGCGACCTTCCTGGTGAGGCCCGTTATCTGAACAGAAAATAATCATCGTATTTTCATCCAATCCCAGTTCTTCAACTTTATCCAGTAACATTCCAACTGAATTATCGATGTTACGAATCATTGCTGCAAAACCTTTTTCAGGTTGAGGCCAGTCTTTTACAGCAAATTCATAATAGTCAGGAACTTCCATACCGTCACCTGCAAAAGGTCCGGCTTCGTTATTGGCATGGGGTACATTGTACGCCATGTATAAGAAAAACTTGTTTTCTTTGTTTTTTTCAAGAAAGTCAATTGCTTTTTCGTCAAATAGGTTGTGCACATATTCTTCTTTTATCTCGGCCACACCGGTTCCTTCAGGTTTTTCAGCCCATGGATTTTTGCCATCCACCAAAGTTGTTTTATTTTTTAGTGGAACTTTTACGCCATTTTCTATCAAAAATTCGGGATAAAAATTATGGGCATGCCACATATTAATATATCCGTAAAAATAATCGAATCCCTTTTTCTGAGGATCATCGTATGGTGGTGGGTGACCAATCCCCCATTTCCCGATAGCCCCGGTTACATAATCTGCATTTTTGAACACTTTTGCAAGGGTTAGTTCATCATCACCAAGAAGTTGCGCAGGCAGGTTTCCACGAACCGATGTATGGCCGGTATGTTTCCCGGTCATCAACGAAGCACGGGAGGGAGCACAAACCGTAGAACCCGTGTACATGTTGGTAAAATGAATTCCTTCGGTTGCCATCTTATCAATGCGAGGTGTTGACAAAGTCTTTTGACCATAGATACTCAGATCGCCATATCCCATGTCATCCACAAGTATCATAATGACATTCGGATTTTTAGACTCTTTTTCTTCAGTCTTTTTTTGGGTTGGAGAGCAGGCGAAAGTAAAAAACCAAAAGGTTACAATAATTAGCTTAATAGTATTCTTCATTATTCTTTTGTTTAATATTTAAATTCCAAAATACAATTACCAGAAATCAAATAAATTCCAAATTCCAAATCACAAATTTCAAATCTATAAAACAACTAATTTTGAGATTTTGGTTTTTGGTCATTATTTGAGATTTGACTTTTGAAATTTGATTATTCTTAAAGGCTAATTTTAAAAATTTGGGCACCATGTGAATTTACTTCATGGCTAAAAGTTTTATTATACTTCCCTAAATCTTCTTTTTTCCAAAGGTCACGGACTTTAAGTTTCCCTTTTAATCCCAACTCTTTAAAGTCAACCGTAACATTCTCTTTTTCTTCATTCAGATTAAAGAATGCAACATAAATATCATCAGAATTTGGAATTTTAGAAGTCCAGACTACATGCCCATTCTCACGGTATAATTGTTTGGCTCCATAGGAGTTCTGATTAACCTCCAGTACTTCCTCGGCAGTAAGTAAAGCCTCAACAAAGTCCGAGTTATCGGGCATATCACCACCCATCATTAATGGCGATTTTGCAATACACCAAAGTGTCATGTGAGTGATTTGCTCATCTTTTGTAAAACAGCTTTCACGTTCCGGTCCATGTGGCCCACGACGAGAAATCCACCCCAGTTGCATCATGTCAGCATCGGGCCAGTTACCGGGTTCTCTTGCAGTTTCCCAGTTATTTAACAATTCAAACTGATTTTTTAACAATTCCCAATCATCCCAAAAATCTTTTGAAATCCTCCAAAGATTGGAAACAGATTTTACATGTTGCATATTTTCCAGTTTCATATTTAACGACAGGCTTAGTACAATTTCACGTCCGCTGTTCATAATTGCTTTATGCATAGCCTCTGCTTCGCTGGCCCGGTATGGATAATTTTCTTTTAAATCAATGTCATCAATTTTAATATAATCCACACCCCACTCTGCATATAATTCAACCAGTGAATTGTAATACTCCTGTGCGCCGGCCTTTCTCATATCCACACCATACATCTGATTTAACCAGGGGCACAAGGATGTTGTATCGGCAATCATATCGGCGGTAATTCCGTTGGTTCCTTTTATCGGAGTTTTTGCCCAAACGGCCTGTCTCGGGATACCGCGCATAACATGAATTCCAAATTTTAAACCCAGCTTATGAATGTGCTCTGAAAGCGCTTTAAAGCTACCGTTTCCAAGGGTTGATGGAAATTTTCGGGGATCTGGCAAAAGTCTTCCCCATTCGTCCATTGCCAGCCACGGAACCGGTGCTTTATCTTTTTTTAATCTGAATTGAGGTGGATTGTTCTGAATACTGTTTGGTGGGTGCGGGTACGACCAGCAATAATCGATTACAATATACTCCCAACCCAAATATTTTAGTTTTTCAGCCATATATTGTGCATTTGCCTTTACCTCACTTTCCTGAACGGCAGCTCCATAACAATTGTAACTGTTCCAACCCATTGGCGGAGTCTCTACCCAAAGTTTAAAATTTTTATTCTGGGCAAAAGAATAGTATGCTGTAAAAACAATGCAAATAATTAAGAGTACAAGTTTCTTCATGGTTTAATCAGATTTACATTATCCGGTTTAACAAAAGTTAAAATCAATAAAGCAAATCTAGAAACTAATCTTTTTTTGCAATTGTTCTATTGGACGCATGATTTGTTCATTAGTGCATTTTTTAATGTTAAACTTTTACCGGTATTGAAAAATGATTTTGTCCTGGAAAAGAAATACAGCTATCGATTCTTGATGAAACTATCGTAACAACATAACTTCAAAGTAAATTATATAGTTACTATTCTATTAAAAAAACATACCCGTTGTACGGATAAAATAAAAGAGCTAAAAAATCTTCAGGAAGATATATTCATTCAACCTTTATTAATCAATATATTTATAATCTATTTCTTGATATTCCCTATAATTGATGTAATTTTAACCCGTCTTTTTCAGATTCTTTGGCAGCAGAAATTAAATTAGGTTTAATTCAAATGAACTTATATGTTTTGTCATAGTTTCAATTATAAGTTGGTTTTATGCTTTTAGTAATTTATTTCCTAAAGCAATACTGATAAATTACATTTAAAAAACAATTAATAAAAAATACAATGTTCAATAATCTCATAACAAAAGCAACCGTATTAGTTATATCACTATTTTTACTTTTCCCTTCAGTACATATTTCAGCACAGAAATCTGTTCAACAAAACCAGGCAAAGTTTGGCAGACTTTTAAGGTTGGTGGATGGATATTATGTTGATTCAACCGATATTGATGATTTAACCGAAAAAGCTATTGTTCATATGCTGAGTGAACTGGATCCTCATTCGGTTTATATGTCAAAAGAAGAAGTTGAAGAAATGAATCAACCTTTGGTAGGAAACTTTGAGGGGATTGGAATATCATTTAATATTTTAAAGGATACTTTGTTGGTATTAACAACTATTTCAGGAGGTCCCTCAGAAAAAGTCGGATTGCGTGCCGGCGACCGGATTATTGAAGTGGATGATAAAAACATAGCCGGAATCGGACTTAAAAACAGCGATGTTTTTGATTTGTTAAGAGGAGACAAAGGAACAAAAGTAGAGCTTAAAGTATTACGAAAAAGAAGTCCTGAATTGCTGGATTTTACCATTATCAGAGATAAAATTCCAATTTACAGTCTGGATGCTTCATACATGCTTGATGATAAAACAGGTTACATTAAATTGAACCGGTTTTCAGCAACAACAACCAGTGAATTTGAAGATGCCATGAAGGAACTAAAAAAAGAAAATCTTAATAACCTGGTTTTGGATTTACGGGGTAATGGTGGCGGCTATCTTAAAACTGCCATTGAAATTTCGGAGCAGTTTCTCAAAACAAATGATTTAATAGTTTTTACGGACGGATTAAATGAACCCCGCAGAGAATACCGTGTATCTTCAGGTGGAATGTTTCAAACCGGAAACCTTGTTGTTCTGGTAGATGAATTTTCGGCTTCGGCAAGTGAGATTGTTTCCGGTGCAGTTCAGGATTGGGATCGGGGTGTTATTATCGGACGACGTTCGTTTGGAAAAGGATTGGTGCAAAAACCTTATTATCTGACCGACGGTTCTATGGTACGTTTAACCACAGCGCATTATTATACACCCAGCGGACGATGTATTCAAAAGCCCTACAGCGAGGGTGTTGAAGAATATCAAAACGACCTCATGAACCGGCTTTCACATGGTGAAATGTTTAGTGCAGACAGTATTAATTTTACTGATTCACTTCAATACAAAACCCTGGTTAACGGACGCACAGTTTATGGCGGAGGTGGAGTTATGCCTGATATTTTTATAGCCCGGGATACTTCTATTCATTATGCTTATGTAAACAGGCTGAGAAGAAACAATATCGTCTACAATTATACGCTTGAATATATTGATGTTAACAGAAACAAACTGAAATCAGAATATCCTGCTTTTGAAGATTTTGACGAGAATTATGAAACTTCAGATGAAATGATTGCTGAAATAGTTGAATTGGGAGTACAGGATAGCATTGAAGTTGATGAAGTTAGCCTTGAATTTACCAGGGACGACTTAAAAAGAGAAATAAAAGCAGTTATAGCCAGGGATATATATTCCAGAAACGATTTCTATAAAGTTTATTCAAAAGATGATGATGCTATCAAAGAAGCACTTAAGGTTCTAAATAATCCAAAAGATTTTAATAACTATCTGGTAGTATCAGGGCAATAAAATATGATTGACATAGTTATTGAATGGCTCCTTGGTAATAAAGTTGAATTACTTGGGGCCATTCTTGGTTTAATGTATATTTTCTTTTCCATTCGTCAGAGTATTCTGACATGGCCAACCGGACTGATAACATCTGCATTGTATATTGTAGTTTTTTTGAAATCGGGATTTTACGCCGATATGGGTTTGCAGGTTTATTATGTAATAATCAGTATTTATGGCTGGTATTTTTGGATAAGCGGGAAGCAAAAAACAGAAATAAAACTCCCGGTCCGAAAAACATCTGTTAGATTATGGCTAAAATTAACCGGAACATTTGTAATCACTTATGTATTCATACTGTTTATCCTGCTAAATTTTACCGATTCTACGGTTCCATATATGGATACCTTAACTACGGCATTAAGTATTATTGCTACATGGATGTTGGCACGTAAATACATCGAGCATTGGCTATTATGGGTATTTGTAGATTCGGTTTCTGTTGGATTATACATACACAAAAATTTATGGCCAACAGTAATTTTATTTAGTGTATATACCGTAATGGCTGTTTTTGGCTATCTTGAATGGAAAAAGGACAAAATAACGGAACTTGAAAAACAATCCTAAAATAATAGTAATTACCGGGGCTGAATCGACCGGAAAATCAAAGTTAACAAAACAACTGGCAGAGTATTTTAATGTTCCATTTGTTCCGGAAATTGCAAGGCATTACATAGAGCATCTAAATCGAAATTATGTGTATTCCGATATTGAAGCAATTGCCAACAAACAAATTGAAATGTATAACAAATTTTGTGATTATGACGCTCAGTTCATATTTATGGATACCTGGTTGATTGTAACTAAAATATGGTTTGAATTTGTATTTCAAAAAAAACCGGGATGGCTGGTTCCGGAATTATTAAAACACAAAATAGAGCTTTTTCTTGTATGTGATACCGACCTTCCGTGGATTGTTGACCCGGTGAGAGAGAATGGTGGAAAAAACAGAGATATCCTTCAAAATTTATACATTGACAACCTTGATAAATATGGATTTAAGTATAAAATCGTCAGTGGTTTAGACAAGGATAGATTTATAAATGCAAAAAGATTTATAGAAGATTTCTAAAGTCTGATAAACAAGATAAAATTTGAAATGTTTTTAATTCAACACCTTAAAAGATAACTATACAACAATATATAACCAAAATACAACTGCAAAAATGACTACATCTGATTTAGAACATAAAATTTCAACAACAATTCAAAAATTAAGTAATCCGAAATCTTATCAAACGGTTTGTCATCAGCATAAAATTGGTGAGCCAATACCTTCAAATGTAAATTTACAAAAGGTAATTAGCCTTGTCAGGGAAATTCTTTTCCCTGGGTATTTTGGAAATACAACTTTACGCAAAAATACAACTCAGCATTATATGGGGGTTTATGTAGATGAACTTTATGATTTATTAAGTACTGAAATCCTTGCAGGAATGTGCTTTGAATGTGCTGAGGGTATGGATAAAGATATTGAAGTATATAAAACAGAAGCCAATAAACTTGCCGTTGAGTTTATCGAATTTCTTCCTGAAATAAGACGCAGGTTGGTTACCGATGTTGAAGCAACCTATACGGGTGATCCTGCTGCAAGAAATTTGGGAGAAGTTATTTTTAGTTATCCTGCAATCCGGGCCATTACAAATTACAGAGTTGCCAATAAATTGTTGGAACTAAATGTACCCTTAATTCCAAGATACATATCAGAAATGGCGCATAGTGAAACCGGAATTGATATTCATCCGAAAGCGAAGATTGGAGAACGGTTTACCATTGATCATGGAACCGGTGTTGTCATAGGTTCTACTTCAATTATTGGCCGGAATGTAAAGATTTATCAGGGGGTTACACTGGGTGCAAAAAGTTTTCCACTCGATGAAAATGGAAATCCAATTAAAGGTATTCCACGACATCCGATAGTTGAAGATAATGTTGTAATTTATGCCGGTGCTACAATTTTGGGTAGAATAACCATTGGAAAAGCATCTATAATTGGTGGTAATGTCTGGGTAACGGAAAACGTACCGCCAAATTCCCGAATTGTACAATCTAAAGCAAAAGAAACTACTTTTACAGAAGGTGCAGGAATTTAATCTGGAAAAATTTAAATTTTGAAAAATTTTCGACTAATAGCAAAAACTGCTACCGGACTTGAACAAGTCCTTGCCGATGAAATAAGGGAAATAGGTGGTAAAAACATTTCAATAGGAAATCGGGCCGTCTATTATGAAGGGGATCTGAAAATGATCTACAAATCCAACTATTTTTTACGAACTGCGCTTCGGGTTTTAAAGGAAATAGAAATATTCAGGTTTAAGGATGTAGATCAATTTTATTTAAAGTGTAAAGCCATTGATTGGAATAAGTATTTTGATGTTGAACGTAGTTTTGTAATTCATAGCACCGTTGGAAAATCAAGAGAATTTTCAAACTCCATGTTTGCATCGCTGAAAGCAAAAGATGCCATTGCAGATTATTTCAGGGAAAAAGTTGGGAAACGCCCTAATGTGGATACTGTTAATCCGGATTTTGTGATTGACCTTCATGTTCATGGAAATTCATGTACAGTTTCCTTAGACAGTTCCGGGGAATCACTTCATAAAAGGGGCTATCGAATAAATCAGGGAGAAGCACCGCTAAATGAAGTACTTGCTGCCGGTATGTTAAAACTTGCAAATTGGAATGGAGAAAGTGATTTCCTTGATCCAATGTGTGGTTCCGGCACACTGCCGATTGAAGCTGCTATGATTGCCTACAATATTCCCGCAGGTAAATTCAGAAAAAATTATGCATTCGAAAACTGGTACGATTACGATCAACTCTTGTTTGAAAAGGTAAAGGAATCAAATCAAAAAGTAGAATTTAATTATCAGATTTATGCTTCTGATATTTCTGGAAGTAATCTGCTAAACGCCAAAACCAATGCCCGTCGAGCTTTGGTTTTTAATAAAATTAATTTTTTGGTTTCCGATTTCAGAGATTTAAAAATTGAGATTCAGAATTCATTGATAATGATAAATCCGCCATATGGTGAAAGATTAAAAGAAAAGGAACTCAGTAATCTTTATGCAATGATCGGAGAAAGACTTAAACATAAATTTTCAGGGAATGTGGCATGGATTCTTTCATCCTCGATGGAAAGTTTTAAATACGTTGGTTTAAAGCCCGAAAATCGAATTGATTTGTTTAACGGCTCATTACGCTGTAAATACAACAAATACCGGCTTTTTAAAGGCAAAAGGAATATACAGTTGCAAAAGAAAGGGAATTAAAACATTCTCAGCTTTAATCCCCTGATTCAAATTATCTTATTCTTAATTGGGTCAGTATAATTTTTTGCAGCACACAGCCACAATTAGTTGTACCAATCTAACCTTCAAATAAACACCATTAACAGTAATGGTATTATTTGATCCCCTTTTAATTATCTTTTATAAAGCTTTTGTGGTGTTCCCCTAAAGGATTTCAGAGGAAATGATTACCATAAAAAACTTATTATAATTCTTCTGTATCAAAAATATCTCTTGGTCTTGAACTTGGCTTGGTTCTGTCGCTTCCACCACGAACTTGTAACATTTCGTTTTCGCTTAACAGTTCAAAACCAACTGTTTTAGTTGATCTTTTTTTGAAACTTCCCAATAAATTTTTCATGATAAATAAAATAATTTGTAAAACTTAATAAACACACATTCTGTAGATATATTCCCAAAACGTTAAAAAGGTAACCCCCAATTCGAAAAAAAAATAAAATCTTTTTAAATTGCTGTTCGAAAAACAACCATAAATGACCGTTATTCAAAAGTATATTTATCTGGTTATCATAATTTTAATTTTTAATATCTGTCGGGCTCAAAATCAATATTTTTTATCCGATAGTATTAAGGCGGTTGATTTGAATAGAAGTGCAATTCAACTTTATCGTGAGGGACTTTATACCCAGGCATTAGATTCTTTTTCTTTGTCACTTGAACTCAGAAAAAAAATATGGGGTGCAAAAAGTCAAAAACTTGCCTCTACCTACACAGGGATGGGAATTCTTTATGGTCGACTTGGACAATATGACCTCGCACTTCAAAATTATGATTTAGCAGAAAGTAATTATTTGATGACTGAAAATATTCCTGCAAGGTCACTGGTCGCATTATACAATGGAATTGGTACAATATATCGTTATAAATTAGACTACTCAAAAGCTTTACAATACTATAAACAAGCTTTATCTTTATCTTTTAATCAGCTGCAATCATCACCCGAACAAATTGCAGGTATCAATTATAGCATTGCGGAAATTTATTATTTGACTAATAATTATGATCAAGCAATAATTACAATAAACAATAATTTTGATAATGCTTATTTGGAAGATCAATTGTTGTTTCTAGAATTGTTAGCATTCATCAATCAGCAAAAAAATAATTATTCGGAATCTAAAAAGAATTACCAGCAATTAATTGAATTAACAACTAACCTTTATGGAAATGACGATATAGATGTTGCAAATGCCTATGTTAATTATGCCAATTTTCTAATATCTATTAACGAATTTCAAGAAGCTCAGAAATCTTTGGTAAAGGCTTCTGATATTTTTAAAAAATCTCAAATCACAAATGGTCAAATTTTATCAGAATATTATAAAATCGAAGGTTTTCTTTTGTCCAATAAACCGGTATCAGATCAGGATATAAAAGATTATAAAAAAAGAAACCTTGAATCATCAACCGGTTTTTACTTAAAGGCACTTAAAGCATTAAATTTTCCGGAAAAAGTTACATTAGCTACAGAGGTTGAGGTTGACAAACTTATATCGGTTACAAGTTCAATAGAGAACTTAAAACTCATAGCAGATAACTATAACGATCTGTCAATACTTGAACAGAATACAAAAGATCCTGTTTTTAACCAATACATGGCAAAAGCCATTGAAACTTATCAAATTATTGGAAATGTAATTCAGCAGGCGCGTAAACAATTATCGGATGACCAAAGTAAAATTCAGCTAACTGAACTGGAGTATTCAACTTTTCAAAAAATTATTCAAATTTCATATTCTGCATATGCAATCACAAATGACAATAAATATCTTGAAATAGCTTTTCAGAATACTGAAAGAATTAAAAGCAGTTCTGTATTTGATCAGATTTCAAATCAACTGGCAATGGATAACAGTGTTATACCCGACAGCTTACTTAATCTGGAGAGTAAATTAAATCATACCATCGCAATCTATTCCAACAAAATTTACAATGAAACAAATAATCAAAATCCCGATAGCTCAAAAATAAATGAATACAATAACCAGATATTTACAGCCACAAAAAAAAGAGATGAGTTAAACAGGTTTATGGAAAGTGAATACAGCGATTTCTATGAACTTAAATACTCAAATTCAATGCTTTCGTTGTATGAAATTCAAAATAAGTTAAATGAAGATCAGCTAATCGTGGAATTTGTTTTGAATGAAATCGAAAATCAATCTGAACTATACACATTTGTTATTGGCAAAAAGGATGTTGTATTTCAAAAGCTTTTAATTGACCAAGAATTTGACAACCATATTGAAAACATGTTTCAATTTATGTCAAGTAATGAATACATGTTTACAAAAAATGCGGATTCAAAACAGTTCTGTGTTTCCTCGAACAAACTTTACAATCAACTAATTTTGCCTGTTCAGAATTTAATTGAAAATAAAAAGCTTACCATAGTTCCGGATGGAAAGTTAAGTTACCTGCCTTTTGATGCGCTTTTAACAACCTTGCCGGATACTTCCAAAACAATTGAGTTTAACAAATTGGATTACCTGATACGGGAAATCTGTATAAACTACTCAAATTCAGCAAATTTATTCTTCTCTAAAAAAACTGTCAATAATAAAAACAGCAGTAAAGTTCTTGCCTTTGCACCTGAATATAAAGAAGGAGAAACAGTTGAAATTGGTCAAAAAAGTTATCCGCTCTTTTCATTACCGGGAATTCAGGAGGAAGTAAGCCAAATTTCTAAAAGTATAGACTCTAAAATTTTTATAGGAGAAAGTGCGACTGAGGAGAATTTCAGAAAAAATGCCGAAGATTTTGAAATTCTTCATCTGGCCATGCATGCATTTATAAATGATTCATTACCTGCATTTTCAAGTTTTGCATTTACTCAAACTCCTGATGAAGATCCAGCTAAAAACGGCTTATTAACGACTACCGATATTTACAGCTTAAAGCTAAATGCTGAGATGGCAGTATTAAGTGCCTGCAACACCGGTACAGGCCAGTTAAAAAAGGGGGAAGGAATTATGAGTCTTGCCCGTGGATTTCTTTATGCCGGTTGCCCTACAATTGTAATGTCTTTGTGGGAAGTTGAAGATGAAAGCGGAACTCAAATAATGTCATCTTTTTATAAAAATATAAAAAAGGGAAAAGATAAAGATGAATCACTCAGGTTGGCCAAACTTGAATATTTAGAAACTGTCAATTCCCGAAGGGCACATCCTCATTACTGGCTTAGTTTTGTAAGCATAGGAGATAATACAGCTATGTATGTAAGCTATGATTTTTATTTTTTCATCTTGTTGATTCTTGCTTTAGCCGGAATAGGAATTGACCAGGGAATAAGAATAAAAAAAGCCCGCAGAAAACGGGCTTCATAGAATGTGTATGTGTTTTACAAAAATTTTATCGAATTGACTTGTGTGTTAATCTCTGTTTTACTTTATTTTTTTATCATTTAAAATTTTATTGAAGGTTTTAGTTTATGAACATTAAGAATGTGTGTGTGTGTGTTTATTAAGCTCACAAACTAAATATTATTTTACTTCGCTGAAAATTTCAACCTTCTTATAACAGCTTTTGCGTCTTGTTCAAAATACCCTTTTCGTTCAATTACCGCCAGCAATTCATTTCTGGCTTTTTCAACATCTCCCGTTTTCAGATAGCATAAACTTCTGTACCACTCAGCTTCCTCTATAAAAAGGTTATCTCCGTTATTTATTACATTTGAGTAACTTACGATAGCTTCCTTGTATTTATTCAGGTTTTGTAAACTCGCGCCTTTATAAAAATCGAATACTGGATTATGAGATTTTGATTGTGAGGCCTCATCCAATATTTTCAGAACTCCTGAATAATTCTCATCCAGGTATGAAATGTTAGCTCTCTGCAAAATCGTAACTTCATCTGTAAGTGACCTTTCAGGAGCCCAGGACGGAGTTTCAAAGAAATTGTCATAAGTATTATCAACAGACATGAAACTATTTTTAAGAACACCTGAAATACCCAGAAGAACAACTATTACTGCAACACTGCTTCTCCAGAATTTCATTTTTTCTGATTTTGTTTCCGGAATTAACATTTTCACTCTTTTTGTATCAGCCGATTCTCTTGCTGCAGCAAGTTCTTTACGTAATTCAAAAATATCTTTTTCACTTATTGCTTCATTAACTTTCTTTCTTAATTCAACTTCAGCAGATAAGTCTGTATTATCTTTAAGTTCCGTTTTAAACTCTTCTAAATCTGTGCCTTCAAGAATTCCATCAATATAATCCTCAATATTTTGTTCACTTACATTCCAGGATGTCTCAGTTTGAAGAATATTGGAAATCTGACCTCTCAGGTCCATGATGTCTGTTTCTTCAAGAGCATTATCAATTTCCTGATGAAGCTTCACTTCTTCTTTTAATGATTTATCTTGCAAAATATCGCTTTCAAATTCCATTAATTCAGAACCCGATAATTCACCATTCAGGTAATTATCTATTTCCTCGACAGTATACTGTGGTTCAACAGATTTGGCGACTTGTTTAAGTGTTTGTCTGAATTGTAATATATCTTTTTCCAAAATCGCTTCTTCCAGTCCTTCAAACTCTTCAAAATCATCATCTACCAATTCCTCATCCAAATCAACAATTTCCTTTGTTTTCTGATCTTTATAAAATTGGTGAATGTTTTCGTTGGAAGTAGCTTCGTGATGATAAACATGAACCTTTGGTAAAGAATCATAAAAGTTAATTAATTCTTCACTGGACAGGATTTCATTTATCTCCTGAATATCGGAGAATTCATCTAACAATTCAAAGGATTCGTCGCCTAAGGATTTGGGTTTGCTTTCTTTAGCAACGTTTTCAAGTTTGTCTCTAAGGGTTAAAATCTCTTTTTCTTCAATTGCACTTTGGATTTCTTTCCAAAGCTCTAATTCGTTTTTGAGTTCAGGGTTTCTCTCTAATTCCGCTTCAAACTCAAGCTTTGATTCTTCATTTAATTGCTCATCGCAATAATCTTCGATTTGCTCGAAAAAGTTTGTGTTACGTATCATCTTCAAGTATTTTTTTAAATTCTGCGTCCTGTTTTATTCTTGATATTAGTAATTCTTTACATTTATATTTTCTCTTTTTTGCATATTTTTCACTCTTGTATCCCATTACTTTCGCAATATCTCTTAGCGATACTTTTTCAAAGAATAGTTGTAAAAGCTTTTGACAATCTGTACTCAAGGTGCCAAAATGTTTCTGATACAAACCATATCTTTCATTTTTGTCAGCCAATTCATTTAGGTTATCATCATATAAATCTTCATGATAAGGTAATGAATCGTTTAATTTTTCTTTTTCAATTCGTCTTTTTTCCAGTTGTTTTAACCACAGGAACCGACAAACCGAGAATAAATATCCTTTAAAAGAACTCTTTTCGAAGATTAAATCGTTTTCTTTGATTTTCCGGTAAATAATGATGATTGCTTCCTGAAAGATATCACTTGCGTCATCTTCGCTTCCCTGGTTTTTTCTGATAAAATAATTGATGTTGTAATAGTACTGTTTGTATATGTACTGCAAAATTAAATTATCATGTCTAAGTATTCCTTTCAGAATTTGCTCATCGCTATATCCTATCATCTTCTGTTATATTATTCGATTATTACTAAAAAGGTAACCCTCTTATTTGAAATTATTCTAAAAATATTTTCAATTTCACACATCATTTTTACATAAATATGGCTTATAAACAACCAATTAGGCGTAAATATAAAAAGTAAATTCTTTTTTAAAGAATAAAAACGAATAGAATATATAGATGAATGGAAAGAATAAACAGAAAAATAAAAAGGACAGGTTCAACAACCCATCCTTTTCTCATTAAACTAACTAACCTAACTAAACCTAAACTTATGAAAATAAACGTTCAACAAAGATAAAGTCTCGATGAATATTGAACAAGATTTTGTTGTTAAATCATGTTAAAGATTATCTAATGTTTTTAGTTATTGTGCTACAAAATTGTAATGAATTGTTCCTTTCTGAGGTGAAGGAGCATTAGAGTCGGCATTAAATAAGGTTTGTAGGGCTGCTGAAGTTGCATAATTTATCAGCTGTTCATCTTTAATTCGTTGCCCGGATTGCAGTTTAGCCTGAATAACCTTCCCGTTTTGATCAACAGTTATTTCAATGATAACTTTTCCTCCACCCTGCGCCAGATAAATTGGAATTGGCAGACTTGTATGATATCTGTTTTCTAAATAATATACAATATTACTTTCTCCTGAATAAACAATATTTTTGATAGAATCCGGATTCATACCCTCGGTTGTTTCTACGGGCATTTTTATATCTTCCAGTTTTACCTTTTCCTTCGCAAGCTGATCGTTAACATTCGATGCCAGTTTTTTTGCATCATTTAATTCTTTAAGATAATCATCGTCAAAAAACTCATATGTAGAGCTTGTGGTATTATTTTGGGCCAAACGGTTTGACGCTATATTTGTTAAATTATTTGGATTTTCT
>CAJXZG010000064.1 GCA_913063265.1 uncultured Prolixibacteraceae bacterium
CATGTTTGCACTGATCCCAGAATAATTCGCGAGAACGAAAATCCTGACATGTTAAATCTGAATGTGGATGTTTATAACCAAAATACCATTCTGTTCCCCATGCACCTGCCATAAAAGCTCCCCACAACCCATTGATTCGGGCATTGTCGTGAGCCGGATCTTCAGCATCGGTAACAAGAGAATGTTGTGCATCTCCAGGTTCATCTACTGCTACTGCCCATTGCTTTCCTGCCTTTTCCGATTCATTTAGCCAATGCAGCACCTGTCCGTGTACACGACTAAAATCAGGTTTGTTGGTTTGAAGAGAAATTCCGGTGTATTTACTTTCAGTTCCCAGAATGTCGTAAAAAGGCGCACCATTATGGATGACTACGTGATGATGATAAGGGTCATTATCGTAAAAATATTGAGCGGCTGCCAAACGTTGTGGTGTTTCCAGGGTAGGTGTACGAAGTTTTCCCCAATCGCCGATTTCTTCACCAATATTCCAGTTTAATGCAAGGTGGTGACCAAAACGAGCAATCAATTCGCGGTAGTATAACCTTGTATTTGCCCCAATTCCGCCGTTGTCAAGCAAACACTGGTTTTCATGTTCCAATGTTTTGAAATGCAAAAACATTCCCAATTTATCAGCATGCTCAAAAAGAACTTCCCATTGATCAAGTTTTGAGCAATCAAAACGATCGAAAGTTTCATAATCAACATAAGGAAATACGTTTTGGTCGTCACCGCCAATGTTCATGGTTAAGAATGAAAATACATTCATTCCTTTTGAAGCCAGGTAATTTACCGCACCAATTATATCTTTTCCTTTCCCGTTTTGCCATGTAGGATCGCCTTCTTTCCAGTCTTTATTATGTGCTTCCCAGGTTTTTACAAGATTGTCTTTGTGACCATCATTTTGAAAATTACCATCAAATTCATCATAAGCCAGAAAATTTTCAGGAGCATCAGGTCCAACTTTAAGCATTGGCTTCCCTGTTTCAGCATATTTGAGGTAGCGTGTGCCATCGTATAAAAGCATACCTTTTGCCCGGTTATCTTTTCCTGTTTTATCCGATTCAGCAATCTCAAAACTTCCTTCTGAAGTATCCATAAATCCGGCACTTTCACCCTTTTTACTGATCTTACTTATTGCTGCATATTCACCTTTTCTGAAATCAACTTTGTAGGTCCATTCACCTGTATTCATCGGTGCAAAATGTACGCGCCATTTATTTCCTGAGGTAGCAGATGTTTCTCCTGCAATGCCATCGGCTGCAAAATAACCCGGAACTTTATAAAATTTCCCTGATGTTTTGTGAGTAAAAATTACATTAAAACGATATTCCATAAATGGATTGATTTCTGCATTTTCAGAAGTTTCAGGTCCATCGAAAGTTAAAGTTACCTTATGCCACTTTTTTAATTCTCCGGTAATTTCGGGAATTACGTTTTCCAGTTTAACTTCTTTTCTTGCCATCGGGCCGACATTGGCAACCGAACCGGCATTTCCAATTGCAGTAAGTACCGTTGTTCCCTGACCAAGTGGTGCAATGGCTATTCCACCAAAACGAGCACGGCTAAATTCAGCTCCATCGTTGCTACCAATTTCTGAGGTAACACTTATTTTATCTCCTTTTTTCAAACTAATATTTGGAAATAACCCTATATATTTTGCACCTTCTTCAAAAGAATTTTTGCTGGGTGGACAGGTAAATGTACCGATTGATTTATCGTTAACTGTAACTTCGTATTTTGAATTCCCATCGTTCTCACCAACTCCAAGTAACAAAATATCAAAATCTCCTTCCTTTGCATTATAAGTAATTGATGAGGTAGCTTTTTTATGTTGTTCGGGATGAATTGCCAGCCATTTATCATTTCTATCTCTGTAAAAGTTGGTTCCTTCAACCGGAAAAGCTGATGCTTTTATCAATTTTACACCTGGTACACTGGTTTCAATTGCGTAAAGGTATGAAGGGATTGCAGCCGGATTTTCGGCTACAAGCGGATATGGTGAGGGCAATTTACCAGATGCTAATCGGACATCCGGGCCAATTCCTTCAGGCCTGTATTCTTTGCTATTGGTTAATAAAAAGCGGTCGAATTCAAAACCGTCTTCGCGCATGCTAAAAGTAATTTCATGAATTCCCGGTTCTTCGATATCCAGATAAATCAAATATGGTTCCCCACAGTGTACTTTTTCGGTTCGTTGTTTACTTTCCCATCGCCAGGTCCTTTTACCTTCACACCATTGTAAACGCGCTCCTGTAGACGGCCATTCACCATTTATTCCAACATGAATACCATTGTCTTCACTTCCGGTACTATGAGCTCTAACCCAAACATAATAACGCCCCGGAGTATTTATTTTTACTTTGTAATGAAGCAAAGCCATTTCACTGGGAGTATTCGAAAAGTTTTCTCCGGCAATTAACTTATCGCCATGTGTTACTCTTGTATCGGGCAAGATTTCAAGATAGGCATTATTACCTGCATTTTTGATATGAGTTCCGTCTTCATCCCGGCCTACTTTTGGGATTTCATTTTTTGAGGTTCGATACCATTGGCGAACTTCGTTTTTCGATTGTTTGTAGAAATATTCAGCTTCAACAGCTACAATACCATCTTTTTCTTCAAATACAACATCTTTATCTACAATTGGATTGGTAAATTTTTGTGCTGATACTGACATGGCTATCAGTAAACAAGACACAAGAAGAACAGAGATTTTTGTTACCAGCATTTTATCAAGTTTTCAGTTTAATATTGATTTAGTACATTCTTATTTTTGTATACAATATACATTCTGCTAAAATATAAATTTCGATTTAAAATCATAAAAGTTTAAAACCTTTTTTGTGTATTATTTTTCTACTTCAATAATTACTCTTCTGTAATCATACATCGAAGCGATTTCGTTTTTGTCTTTCACTTCCAAAACAAAATGAATTTCTCTTCCTTGCACATCATCAGGAATTTCAATAGTTATATTTTTGTTTGTAGAATTATTAACTTTTATTGGTTTTGAATAGGTTCCTGACTCGAAATAATTAAACCATAAAAAGTCCATTTCATCTCCATCCGGATCATAGGAGTCGGAAGCATCAAATTGCAACTTATCACCTGCTTTTGCTTTCAATTTAACGAATGAATTTGAAGTATCTCCATTCACAGCTGCAACCGGATTATGATTTGCATTTTCAAAGGTTTCGACACACCAGTCCATTCTACATTGAAAATCGTTAAAGAAAGCCCTTCTCCATCGCCAAACCGGGGTAAACCAATCGTTATAAACATCGCCTGTTTCAGGATTTGTCCATTCATCTGAATCCTCTATGTACATATAAAAATCACCATAAGTTTTTTCGTCTGTATTTACACTTGTATGTTTCGACCAGAAATTTTTCTGTTTTTCTTTTGTAAATCTTCCGCTCCATCCTCCCCAATGTGGATTTTCAATATCATATAAACCTTTATTTACCAATCCCAGCCATGGAATGGTTCCACCACCCTCAACAAAATGAAGCCTACCTCCATGAAACAATCGAAGCGGCCAGTAAGTACCAAAAGTTCCATGATCACCAACAATATGTTTTAATGCCCATTGATGCTGACCAATTCCGCTGTATTCGTAGGGCTGCCAAGTGTGTGGACCAAGATTGCTGTGTTTTCCCTTATTATCCTCGATTCCATCGGTTGCCGGTCCACCGTAACAATAAGTCTGATAATTACTACGTACCCAATGAATGTTTGGATAGTTTGCACAGATCCATGCTCCTGCATTATCCTGCGCACCATTTTCATAAACTCTTATTTTGGAAATAAAATGATCGGTTTCTGATTTTGAATGTGTTCTTTCAAAATCTCTGATTGCCTGTGCCAAAGTGTTTGAGCCTGCATTTACAACAACATAAACGGGCCTTGGATCATCTTTCTCTAAAACTTTTATCAGCAATTGCGATCCTTCTGATGTTTTGCCCGGTCCTGTATCTTCAATTCCATAACCCGGCTGACCACTTGTAACCAAACTTGTCAAGAACTCTGGCTCCGGATATCCATCTGCATGTTTTTGAAGGTTTTTATACACTTTTGAATATCCTTCAATTAAATGATGAAAAAGCTCAGGATGCAAAACCCGTCGATAAGGATCTTTTGATGCCGGTTGAAGATACTTTCCTGTTACGGCAATCAAACCTTCCAAATCGAACTCGTTGCAATACATCAGCATATGCATCATTTGCTGCACTTCATCAGGTTCGTTGCCCATATCAGCCAAGATAACGAGGCGGGTCTTTTCTATATTAGAATGCTGTGTAAATCCTAAAATTGGAATACATATGGCTAAAATTAAGATTAAGATTTTCATTGAATTTGATTTTTCTTTTTACCCCTAAATCCCCCAAGGGGGACTTTGAACCGCATTTATTTGAATTGTCTTTGTTTTTAATTATAGAGTAGTCTTTACTGGTTCTCCCCTTGGGGAGTTAGAGGGTGTAAAGACGGTTTAAATTATACAAGTTTGTTTTATTTTTAATACAACATCATCAATATTCATTTCAATTTCCGAATTGTAAAAACGTAGAATTTTTAATCCATACATTTTCAAATCTTTAGTTCTTTCACGGTCATATTCTTTTTGTTTTTTGTGAAATCCTCCATTCAATTCAACAACCAATTTAGCTGAATGACAATAAAAATCAACGATGTAAATATTTATTGGATGTTGTCTTCTAAACCTATACCCAAGAATTTGTTTCCCTTTTAATCTTTCCCACAAAAGTATTTCTGCCTCTGTTAAACGATTTCTTAAAATAAGTGCTTTCTCCAAAGTTTGTGAAGTTGCACCATAGTACATGTTTTTTTCCAATTCCTTACTCATTCAATTTTTGTTAATCTCTCCAAATCCCTCAAGGGGATTATGGTTTAGAACAATTGCCAGGTAAAAACACCGTAATGCACATTAGTTTTAAGCTCCAAATCTCAAAAGCCAAATCTCAAATAAATCTCAATACTCAAATTCCGAATTTCTAAAAACTTCTTAGTTTGGTTATTGAGTTTTGGATCTTTGACATTATTTGTCTTTTGTTTTTTGCTAATTGGAATTTCAAAAATTAGCTTTCAAAATAAACCCCGCCTTTTTCCAATTCTTTACGAAGTTTTTTATATGGTAAAGTTCTTGCTTTATAGTTATTTAAAGCGCAAAGTGCTGCTGCCGTCCCGGTTGCTTGTCCCTGCCCCATACAACTTACCGTATTTCTTGTAGACATGTGAGCTCTGTGGTCTGAAGTAATCATCATACCGGAAACATAAAGATTATCCATTCCTTTTACACAAAGTGCCCGGTAAGGAATACCATAACTTCCTCCATCTTTTATTTGAAAACGGGGTGCCATATCATGAAAACCGTAAACAAATACGTCATCTTTAAAATGAACGCCGTTTATCACATCTTCATGGGTAATATCGTAATCGCAGGTAATTAATCTTCCTCTTCGAATTACCAGCGAGGGGGCTGTCCTTGTGATAAATGCCCTTTCGAAACCAGGAATATGATCCTTAAAAAGTTCCACTCCTTTTTGCATTCTTTTACGCAGTTCCAGTTCTGCTTTTGCAACCGTATCTCTGTAAGTTGGACTTACCGGAAGTTTCATGTTCATTTTAATAAACATGAGGTAATTATCATGTGTAGTTGTGGAAATAGCAGACATACCTATTTCTTTGGCACCTTTGATAAATGGTTCAGGATAACCTTGAGAACCTTCTGCGCCTATTCTAATAATTCTCCCCGGTTCACCACTTCTAACACCATAAGCCAATTGATGAATTGCATCCCGATCTTTCAAAAATTTATAATACTTTTCAATATCAACATTTCCCAATCCCATGCTGTTAACCACAGCATAATCGTTTGGTTCTGAGAAATCTGCTCCGGCGTGAGCAGCTAAGTCAGCATATCCTGTGCAATCAACAAAAGATTTTGCAAAAATAGCTTCACGTCCTGACCGACTTTCAAGAATTACACCTTTTACTTCATTGCCTTCAACAATTGCTCCTGCAAGCAGGGTATTTACACAAACATAAACTCCCGCTTCATCCAGCATCTCGTGGGCATTCAGTTTATACATCTCGGTATCTATTGCGGTACAAACCGAATCATAAACATAGTGTTTTTCCATTTCCGCATAACCGGTTGCACCGCCACGAGCAGTTAACCTGTCAATCATTTCAGCAGGAATTCCTTTAACCAATTGTCGTTTTTTTACCCCCGGAAAAGCTTTCCACAAATTATAAAAACTATGCAGCGCAGTACCGCCTTCAACAGCCACACCACCAACATATCCTTTGTTTTCTATCAGAATGGTTTTAGCTCCTGTTCGGGCAGCGGCAATTGCACAAATTACTCCTGCAGTTCCGCCACCAGCAACAACTACATCAAATTCGCGGGCTGGAAGTTTTTTGGCTTCTTCGTTATAGAATCCGGGTTCAAGAACTGTGTTAATATCTTTCCCAAATCCTGATTTGTAAGCCAGCAATCCCAAGCCTATGGTTCCTGTTGTTTTGTAAAAATCTCTGCGTTTCATTTGGTTTAGTTTAAAGTTGAATGTTTAAAGTTTAAAGTTTAATGGGGAAACAATCCTGTTTTAAATCCTGTAAATTTCCTTATTTACCATCTTCATTAATCCATTGTAATCTTCTGTGCGCATCATTTCACTGATTTGCTCTCGATTCAAGGATTTTGCCAAATTGTAAGCCCCGACTGTAATTTCGGAGTGACGATTAAAAAATTCCAGAACGTCAAAAATTCGGGGTGAAGCGTCGGTGGTAAAAAACTTATTGTAACCATATTCCTGCGCCCAATACATCAATTCAACGTAATGCAGAAAATGACGACTTGCCCCGATTAAATCCCAGTCGGCTTTTGTGTCGTTATCATTTGTATGAATGTAAGCATCGTAACCGCTTTCATAAATTAAAGACAGTGCCTGTGCCGGATTTTCCTGACTTTGCAAGGAGTGCCCCATGTCTATGGTAATCCCGGTATTTTGACATTTTACATCTTTTAATAAAAGAAGTCCTTTTGCAGTAGAATCAATCTGACAATGAACTCGTGTTTCGGAGTATTTTGGTTCGATAAACAATGGGATTTCAGGTAAGTAATCAGCAGCTTCCGCAATGGTTTCTACCATATAATTCCAGGCTGTTTTGTAGTTGATTTGGAAAAGCACATCGTATCCATCGCTCAACGGGCAACAGGTTACATGAGGAGCACCAACGGCTTTTGCATAATCTTTCCCTTTTTTTATCATTTCTACTGCCCGGTTTCTGATTCCTTCATCAGGACGAGATAGTGCTCCCGGTACCCATTCGGTTTCTTTTTTGATGTTTACGTTAATGGCTGCTATTTCAACACCATATTTTTTACACCATGCTTTTGTTTCCTCTACCTCTCCTACTTCATATGGATAAACCATTTCAATTCCTGTAAATCCATTTATTTTAGAAACAAATTCAAGCTTTTCTTCGGTGCTTGCTACTTTTTGGTATTCTGAAAAGCGGTCTTGTGTTTTTCCAAGAAACGCGATAATTACTGCTTGTTTTAATTCACCCATAGTATTTATTTTTATTTCTCGCCAAGTCGCTAAGACACAAAGAAAGATTTTTCACGTAGTATCTTGGCGTCTTTGCGAGAGTCATTATAATTTTAATAATTCAATAGAAGTATCCGCCAATACCCCTAAAAGCAAAGCGCAGGATGTTGCTCCGGCATCCAGTACCCCACGCGAACGTTCTCCCAAACGGCTTGCTCGTCCAAGTTGTGCAACCATATCTTTGGTTGAATTCCTTCCGGTTTGCGCTGCCGATTTCATTTCAGTAAGTGCTTCCCTGAATTCTTTTCCATCTTCTAATGCTTTCTTATATGCGTCTACTGCCGGCACCAGCGTATCCATTAAGGTTTTATCACCTGGTTTTGCCGGAGAAATAGATTGAATCTGAGTTAGCATTCCTTCCAGAGCCGCTCCCATTTCATCAATTCCTATTTCTTCTTTACCGTTCAATTCTTTGGCAAAACCGCGATACAGTTTTCCATAAAGTGGCCCCATAGAACCACCGATTTTCATCATTAATATTTTTGACAAGGTTTTAGCTGAATGTGCCAAATCTCCCGGATTATTCTCCAGTTCTTCCTTACACATCTGGAATCCTTTGTTCATATTGATTCCGTGATCTCCATCGCCAATGAGTCCGTCAATATCGCTAAGATATTGCTTGTTTTCTTTTATGGCGTCAATCATATTTAGGATGATAACTGCGCCGTCTTTATTTGTGAATGTTTTCATATGAGAAAGTCGGAAGACCGAAGTCCGGAGACGGAAGTAAAATCTTGTTTCCGAAAAATAGGTATTCCATTTTAGTTGAGGGCTAAAGCCCAGTTTGTTGTTATTTATTTTGCCCCCGGCTTAAGCCGGGGGTTAGATATATTCTTTATTAAATCGGGCTTTAGCCCTTAATTTATCTCTTGGAGATAATTTCAAAAAAGGATGAAATTCAAGAATCAACGCCGAAGTTCGCCTTTATTGGAATTATCTTTGGAATTGTCTCATTCCTACGCTATCACATTCAAAATCAATGCACGCTTTCAATTCATCATCGAGTTTCATCAATGTGCAGGTTACTCCTGCCATTTCAAGGGAAGTAAAATAATTTCCCACATAAGAATGATATACTTTTATTCCTTTTTCAGTTAAAATCTTTTCCACATCGTTGTATACAATATACTGTTCCATCACAGGCGTTGAACCAAGACCTGAAATCAATACCACAACTTCATCCCCACTTTCAAAAGGTAAATCGGGAATTATTACATCACAAAAACGCTGAGCAATTTTTGCCGATGGTTCCAAATCGCAAACCTCAATGCCGGGTTCTCCATGATGACCGATACCAACTTCCATTTTACCTTCATCAATTGTAAAGTTAGGATGTCCAACTTCAGGAATGGTGCATGGAGAAAGACCAATTCCCATACTTCTTGTGTTGTCGATAGCTTTTTGTGCAACTGAAATTACCTCATCAAGTGAGCCTCCCATCGCAGCTTTTGCACCACCAACTTTCCACATCAGGATTTCTCCGGCAACGCCACGTCTTTTATCTTCCTGTCCTTTTGGAGCTGAAGGAACATCATCGTTGGCAACCACTTTTTTTACTTCAATATCTTCATCTTCGGCCTCATCCATTGCCATGGAAACATTCATATTGTCGCCGGCATAATTTCCGTAAAGTATGGCAACACCCTTACCACCATCTGCTTCTTTAATCGCATCGAAAAACATTTGTGCCGGTGGCGATGAAAAGATTTCACCACATGCAACAGCGTCTACCATATTTTTGCCAACATAACCAACAAAAGCAGGTTTGTGTCCGGAGCCTCCTCCGGTTACAATTCCAACCTTACCCTCAATCGGAGCTTCTTTGTATTTTATTACTCTTTCATTGTCGGTTAGTAATACCAGGTCTGAATGCACCTTTACATAAGCCTCCAGCATTTCGTCAACTACCTTCGAGGGATCGTTTATAAATTTTTGCATGTTATTTAGTTTTTATTGATTGTTTTTAATTTACAGTTTTTTCACTAAAACCACCCAATCTTTTTCAGGTTCTGCCGGTGGATTTCCAATCGATAATTTTTTCCCTCCTTTTAAAACATTAACACTTCCGTTTTGCAATTCTCCTCCATTTCGAGGATCATACCATTTTACATCAAATTCACCTTCAACATTTTCTAAATCTAATGAAGTTGATTTGGAACCTATTGGAATATAAATTGAATACACATTTCCTTTTTCTGCAAAACAGTATGTTTCATCTCCGGTAACCAGTTTATCGGCAGGTTCCATCCTAGTAAAAGGCAAGTATTTTTCAAAAAAGATTCGTGTATGTCGATTTTGATCCCAAAACAAATCACGACTTCTAAAATCCTGACAGGTTAAATCTGAATTCGGACTCTTGTATCCAAAATACCATTCAACACCATAGCCCCCTGCCATTAAAACTCCCCATAAAGCGCGGTGTCGGGCACTGTTATGCTCCATATCTTCAGCGTCAGGCAACAGTGCAATATTTGCTTTTCCGGGCTCATCTACTGCCAAAGCCCAAGGTTTGCCTGTACTATCCGATTTCGCCCTCCACTTTAAAACCCGGTCGTGTACATCCCTGAATTCGGGATCGCTTAATTGAAGTGAAGCACCTGTCAAAGGCGATTGATCTCCAATCAATTTTGCATAACGATCATCCTTGTTAGGGAAAGTATGAATTACAAGATGGTGTTTATATGGATCCAAATCGTATACATAATTGGCAACTTTTAATACCTCTTCAATAGGTTGATTATTTTCTTCTCCCAGGTTCCAGTTCATTACCAGATGATGCCCAAAACGTGCAATTAATTCACGGTAATAAAGTTTTGATTCCATTCCAAAAACTCCCTTATCCATTAAATGGTCGGTTTCTGTTTCGTGCGTTTTAAAATGCAAAAACATCCCTTTGGTTTCCGCATATTCAAGAACACGTTCCCATTGTTCCAGTTTAGATACATCCAAACGTGTTCTGTGAAACAGAGAATCCCAGGCTTTTTTATTCTTCTTGTTGTTCGCATATTTTTCATATTCCTCATCAGAAACCTTTAACAGGTACGGAAAAACATTCCTGTCGTCGCCATCCACATTAAAAGTGATAAACGAAAAAACATTCAGATATTCAGATGACAGGTAATTTATTGCACCCATGAGGTTTTTGCCTTTTTCACCCTGCCACATAAAATCCTTCATCGATTCTTCAAAATCCCTTTCATGCCATTCCCAGTTTTTAAGAAATCCCAGTGCGTTAGTTGTTGCATCAAAATCTTCGTAAGCCAATAAATTTTCGGGTGCATCCACTCCTAATTTGATAAGGAATTCACCTGTTTCTGCATATTGCAAATAGGGTTGTCCAATGTATTTCAATCTTCCCTTTGCACGGTTATCAATTCCGGTTTTATCGGATTCAGTAATAATAAAACTTCCGGTTGCTCCATCTGCTTTTGATGCCGACAGTGCACCTTCAATATTTTCAGAAACTGCTATATAAGCTCCTTTTTTAAAGGATACTGAATAATTCCATTCACCGGTTTTATTTGGTGAAAAATGTACCATCCAGACATTTCCTGTTGTGGAACTTGTTTCAGCTGCATTTCCATCGGCTGCATAAAATCCAGGTACAATAAAAGATTGGTTACCGTTGGTAAAAGTTACATCCAAACGATAATTTAAAAAGGGATTGTTTTCATCCATTTCACTGGTTTCAGGTCCTTGCAAAACCAAAGAAATCTTGTGCCATTTTTTAAGTTCTCCTTTAACTTCTATCTTATTTGTAGAACAAGAAATTACCGATATAATTACTGCCAGAAAAGTAAAATTTTGAAGAATTTTCATAGACAAAAGTTTTGATTATTTTCGAAAGGATTGTTTTTCCAGTTCTCTCATTTGAGCTACTTTGGGTGCAGAACCACCTCCTGCAAATTCTGAATTTAGCCATGCATCAATAATTGTTTTTGCAAGTTCGGGTCCAATGACTCTTTCTCCCATAGTAATTACCTGCGCATCATTACTTTTACGTAATCTTTCAGCTGAGAATACATCGTGACAAACACCGGCGTATACTCCCTCTACTTTGTTGGCAATCATAGCCATTCCAAGGCCTGTACCGCAAATACTAATCCCGCGGTCATAGTTTCCGGCCTGAATTTCTTTGGCCAGGTTAAAACCAATTTCAGGGTACATCGGATTTTCTTTTCCTTTTGAATAATTAAGATCGGTAATGTCTACGCCTTTACTCTTCAGATGGTCGTACAGAACTTTTTTTAAGTTAATGGCTGCGTCGTCGCAATCGATACAGATTTTCATTTTATTTCACTATTAGATTTTTAGTCCCGATAGTTATCGGGATGAGTATTGAGACTTTGTTTGTCTCATTAATCAACTTTAATTTTTTCGGTGCATGGTTTGCCTTGTTTTCAAAATTCAGGCGTGAATGCACCTTCCTGTTTTTTATTTTACATCCCCGGATTAAAATCCGGGGTTATTTATATTTAATCCCTTTGGGATTCTTTGTTTTGAGACAAGGCATGCCTTGTCTTTACTGTTTTTGTTTTTTTCGTATAGACAGGGCATGCCCTGTCTCCTAATTTATCTGCAAACTATCTGGTAACATGTGGCAATTCCTTTTCCAGAAACTTCAAACTTTCTTCAACCCAATAGTCAGGATTTTCGACAAAACCACCACTTGCTTCGCTGCCCATTTCAATTCCTGCAACACAAGGTTCGCCTAATTTTGCGCAGTTTTCTTCTATTCCCAATTCGATACATTTATCAACGTATTTACGGAATGGCACTGCACCGGTTCCCAAAATACTGTTGGTATGAGCAAAACTTTCGGTTTCGCTTAAATGAACATGAATCATGCGGCTTTTTAATTTTTCTAATTGTTCCGGTTCTTCGCGCGTTATTACCAGGTGACCAACATCGATATTTGGATAGATATTTGGTAAACCAATGTCTTCAACTGCTTTGGCCAGTTTGTAAGTATTGTTGCATATAAAGTAAACATGAGGGTCCAATTCAATACCCACCAATAAATCTTTATCAAGACACCACTCTGCAAAACGTCCGACATTTTCCTGCATATACAACCACGATTGTTCTGGGGTTACACCCAATTCATATAATCCACCACCCCAGCAAACCAATAACTGTCGGCCACCTAATTCCATTTGAAATTCGGCACAGGTTTTCATATAATCAAAAACTGCATCACGTTTTTTCTTGTCGGGATGAGCCGTATCTTTTGTTGCTACCAGCAGCATTTGAGTACTATGAATTCCATTGTCTTTTACAATCCTGACAGCTTCCTTTTTTTGTTCAGACGACATGGTTTGAGGATTTCCTTTCCGGATTCCTGCATATTCGATATATTTAAAACCATATTTTACTGCTGAACGCAGCGATTCATCGGGTCCTTTATTACCTACTTCGTAAACCAGAGTGTTTAATGCTAATTTCATAATTTATAAGAAAGACGGAAGTTATATTCACCCCTCTGTCCAACGGACATCTCCCCTAAAGGGGAGAAATAGAATCAATACAATCCAATTATTAATAATTTATTATTCTGATACTACTTTTTGTGGATTCATAAATGTCCACATTATTATTGCTATTATCGAAAGTGATGCTGCAATATAGAAAAACGGCACATTGCTACCTGTCCATTCGATTAAATACGGGTAAGCCATAATTGTAATAAATGCACCCAGATTACCCGCCATATTCATTGTTCCCGAAACAGCACCAGCATTTTCTTTACCTATATCGATACAGAAAACCCATGATGGACTTAAAGTCATATCAGCGCCAAACACAGCAATAGCTAAAAATACAATTGCCATGGTACTTGATGTTGAATTGGTCACCATAAGCATTCCAAACGCTGCGAGGGCGAAACCAATAATTGGAGGTATTCTGCGTGAGATTCGAAGTCCTTTTATTCGATATAACCAATCGACCAGTACACCTCCAAACCAGTTTCCAACAGCTCCGGCTATTAACGGAACAGAGCTATACAATCCGGCTTCAACCGGTGATAATCCAAATCTTTCTTTAACAAAGGGGAACATCCAGGTTAATGTAAAATAAAAGGTAAAATTGCTACACACATATTGAATCATAGTCATCCATACGTTTTTCGATTTGATAATTTTTGAAAAAGCAATTGTCCCTTTTTTTGCGGAAGCTTCCTGGCGGTACTCAAGTATGTATTTTTTTTCTTTTTCACCTATGGTTTTTGATTCCTCAGGTTTATTTTTGAAAAGGGTGTACCATAAAATTCCATACAAAATTCCAAAAGCACCAAAAATGTAAAACGAATTTCTCCATCCCACAACGGTTATCATCCAGGCTACAAGCGGTAAAGCAAATGCAGCTCCCAGTCGTGATCCCGAGAAATTTATTCCCTGAACCACACCTCTTTCTTTAACAGGAAACCAGTTAAAAACAACTTTTGAAATGCTTGGAAAAGCTCCTGCTTCTCCAGCACCAAACAGAAAGCGAATTACCAACATTGAAGTATAATTCCATGCAAATCCTGTAACTGCAGTAAATATAGACCAGATGGTAACAATTCCGCTAATTACACCACGGGGGCCGTATTTATCAGCCAGTTTTCCTGATGGCACCTGGAACAAAGCATATCCCAAAGTAAATACTGCCATCACCCATCCAAAATCTGTTAAATCGAAACCCAAATCGGTACATATTTCGTCTTTGGCTGCAGAAATACACGCTCTGTCGATATAAAGTAAAACAGTTAATAAAAATGTGCTTATAACAAGAAGGATCCGAATGGGAAAGATAGTTTTTTTCATTTAATGGTTTAGATTTTTATAGTTTTTCTTTAAGCAAGTTTTGGGTTTTTACAGAGTGTTCCCGCATTAATTTTTCGGCGAGTGTCGCATCACCCTTTTCAATGGCATCAATAATATTAAGATGTTCGGGTAAAGTTTCCAAAGGTTTACGAATTAGACCTCCTCTGTAAGATTGGGAGGTAATATTTCTTACTACTTCAAACTTTTGCAAAATTTGATTCCCACTTATTTTCAAAATAAAATCATGAAATGCCTGATCGGCTTCAATGTATTTCTTTGTATCGATTTTAGCTTTTCCAATAAAGGGTTTAAAAAGTGATTTTAAAAAATTCAATTCCTCTTTTGAAATGTTCCTTGTAGCACGGCGAACAGCTACTCCTTCCAGTGCTTCCCTACATTCAAAAGCATCAATTAGTTTTGAATTATCAATTTTAGTTACATAAAATCCTCGTCTTGGAAGATTTTCCACAAGCATTTCATTTTCCAACATCTGAAAGGCCTTGTGAAGCGGCATTCGGCTGACTCCCAACATTGTTGCAATCTGTTCTTGCTTTAGTTTTTCTCCGGGCTCAAATTCTTTTGCCAAAATCATTGCTTTTAGTCGCTTATAAACTTCTATACTTAAATCTGTATGCTGGATCTCCATATGATTCATTTAATTGTCGGTGATTTAGTCTACGAATATTTCTTTTACTTTTAAAAAGAATCCCTTTTTACGTTCAGAACTGATTTGCCAGTTCACCGGAACACTCTGATATCCTTCATCAAATCCTTCGTCTTTCATCCTAAAATCGAAGTATCCCCATGAGGCATAAGCTTTTGTTGCATTTACAAAATTATTTACCGGTTTGTCGAAATCGAAATGATCATCTTCGTTAAAAACTATAGGTTTTGGTGAATAAGTTGACATCGCCCTGACCTGTTCCACCATTTCAGTAATTCGTTCAGGCTTATGAACTCCATTACCATGAATTAATACAAAATCTGAAACCTCCACTACCTTTTCAGGAGGAAGAGTATTGCCGTTAAAACTTGTGGAAACCAATAATCCAGGCGCTTTATCCTTAATTCTTAATATAAGTTCATGAATGCGGTTTTCTTTTAATATTGGGTGATTGTAAGCATTGTTATTGCTTTCGTTACCCACTTCGATAATTACATTTTTATAGCCTTTTTTTAAAAGCCATTCAATTGCATTATCAGTTGCAGCGATTACGGCTTTCTCATCCTTTAAGTTTTGATCCTGTCCAAAATAAAAGAGCCCAAGAATTGGTACCATCCCTAAATTATCCGCTTCCTTTAAAATTTTATCCAGTCTATTCATATAATCAGCACGAAGTTTACCATCTTCGTAATATGCTGAGTTATACCAGTTCTTGTTTCCATAACCCATCGGACTACCACCTTGCAGATTAATGGTAAAAGCCAAAAGTCCATGTTTTCTCCATGAAGACATTGCCGAAACAAATTCGTTCGTATTTCTTTTGGCATTCCACTTTCCATCAGGATAATTCCAACGAACGACAGTTTCAGGATTTAAATCATCAAAAATTCCCTGAACCATTCTTGAGTTGGGTAATAATCCTTCTACTGATATTCCATCCCAAATACGTCCTTTAAAAGTTGGACTACCGTTAATATAAAATTTTTCTCCGTTGATTGTGACTTCAGTATCAGGTTTTATTGAATATGCAAAATTAAATGTAAAGATTGCCAGGAAAGCAATAAACAAGAATTTTGTTTGGTTCATTCTGTAGCTTTTATATCGGTAAATGTGAATCTTTAATATTTCAAATATAATATTTTGTATACATTATACAAAATTCACAATTGATATTAATATAAAGTCAAGCAGATTAGCCCCAATGTGAATATCGGAATATCTTTATTTGCAGCTTGTGAAGCTTTTTGGCATATTTCGTTAAATTTGTCGTGATATA
This sequence comes from uncultured Prolixibacteraceae bacterium, assembly GCA_913063265.1. Classification (GTDB taxonomy): domain Bacteria; phylum Bacteroidota; class Bacteroidia; order Bacteroidales; family Prolixibacteraceae; genus Draconibacterium. Next base: position 16,381 of record CAJXZG010000064.1, read on the forward strand.
AAATTCATGAAAAAGATTGTAGCAAAAATTAAGGACTATACGAATCTTGTTAACTTAAGAAACAACCAAAGAGTTGTGGTTTTTCTGATATGTTTAATGATTGCCACAACTCTATGGTTATTAAATGCATTAAGTAAAGATTATTCTGCAACAATTTTCTATCCTGTAAAATTTGAAAATCCTCCCAAAAATCAATTTCTGGCCGGTAATGTCCCGGAGAAACTTGAACTGGAAGTCAGTGGAAGAGGCTTTACACTTTTAAGATTTAAGCTGTTATCGTTTTCACCCGTAAACTTTGACATTGAGGACATAACCAAAAACATGGAGACAAATTCGGGTACTTACAGAATTACAAGCAGAAATCTTAGAACAAGGATTGAAGATCAACTGAATGATGAGCTATCTATAAGTCATATTAGTCCTGAAATTTTAGTTATTTCCTTAGATAGTTTATCGATAAAAAAGGTACCAGTGAGCCTGGATATTTCAGTAGATTACGAACCGATGTACAATTTAAAGTCGCCTGTTTCAATTCATCCGGATTCAGTTAATATAACCGGGCCAACCATTCTTTTGAACAGAATTTCGGTTATACGGACAAAAATAAACATTACCGAGCGACTTAATTCAAGCATTAATCAGGAAATAGATTTAATTCCACCTGACAATACCACCATTGAACCTGCAAAAGTAGTGTTAAACATAGATGTTGAAAAGTACACTGAAAAAGAATTAAGAATTCCGATTGAAGTGATTAATCAACCGGATAATGCAAATATCAAACTTTTCCCTTCTGAGGTAAAAATAGTTTTTAAAGTAGGTTTGAGCAGATTTGAAAGTATATCTTCGTTGGATTTTAAAGCTTTAGTCGATTATAATGCTATTGACGCCAATGCTAATAATTTGGAAATCAAACTTTCAGAGAAACCCGGTTTTATTGAAGGAATTCGTTTAAATCCTGAAAGAGTTGAGTTTTTGATAGAAACCAATTAATTCAGGTACAAATTTTACAAACACATGGCAATATCACTTGGAATAACAGGGGGAATAGGAAGCGGAAAATCGACTGTATGCAATGTGTTTAAACTCTTGGGTACACCGGTTTTTGAAGCTGATAAAGTTGCAAAATCTTTGATTAATTCTAATTCCAAAATCAGAAATGGATTGATTGAAATGTTTGGCTCCGAAATTTATGACACAAAAGATAATATCGACAGAAAAATGTTGGCCAATCATATTTTCAATGATAATAATTTATTGGAGAAAGTAAATCAATTGATTCACCCTGAAGTCAGAAAAGAATTTAACCGTTGGAAAGAAATACAGAAACATCCATATGTTATACATGAAGCTGCCATATTATTCGAAAGCGGATTTTACAAAATGATGGATTTTACAATTTTGGTTTCTGCCCGGTTGGAAGCCAGAATTGAACGGGTATCCAAAAGGGACAAAATATCGGCAGAATTGGTCAGACAAAGAATTAATAATCAGTTTACAGATGAGCAAAAAAGAGAATTAGCCAGCTTGGAACTTGTGAACGACAATAAAAATTTATTAATTCCACAAATATTAGAAATAGACAAAAAATTAAGAATACATGGCAAAATTTGGTAAATGGATAGGTGGCGGATTAGGTTGGGCTTTTGGCGGACCAATCGGAGCTATTTTTGGGTTTGTTGTTGGTTCAATGTTCGATGGAGGTAACGACGTACTTAACTCACCTGCGGGAACAGGTTATTCAGGAAGAACAACAACCGGTGGTTATGTAATGAGTTTGCTTGTTCTCACTGCTGCTGTGATGAAAGCTGATGGGAAAGTGTTAAAATCGGAGTTGAATTATGTGAAACAGTTTATGGTTCACAATTTTGGTGAGGCATCGGCAACCGAAGCGATAAAAATGTTGCGCGACCTGTTAAATCAGAATATCCCGGTTAATGAGGTTTGCCGACAGATAAAACAAAACATGAACTATTCGGCACGTTTGCAGCTGCTTCATTTTTTATACGGCATTGCACAGTCTGATGGTGCTGTTGATAAAAAGGAACAGGAAACTATTACCTTCATTGCCCGCGAAATGGGATTGTCGGAAAAAGATATAGAATCCATTCAGGCAATGTTTATTCCAAACACCGAAGCAGACTATAAAATTCTTGAAATTGATACTTCGGCAAGCAATGAGGAAGTTAAAAAAGCATACCGCAGAATGGCGATGAAATTTCACCCCGACAAAGTGAGCCACTTGGGCGAAGATTTCCAAAAAGCTGCCAACGAAAAATTCCAGAGTGTAAATAAAGCTTACGAGAATATTAAGAAAGAAAGACAGATGGCTTGAGGAAGTTGGAAGACAGAAGACAGAAGACAGAAGACAGAAGACCAAAGTAGGAATTTTGAATAAAATGAACTTTTTAAATGAAAGTTATTTCAACCAATATTGGTGAACCCAGGATAGTGGACTGGAACGGGAAAAAAGTTGAAACCGGTATTTTCAAATTCCCGGTTGAAAAGCCACTGTTTTTGGATATTGAAGATGTTGAAAATGACATGGTTATAGATCGACGTTATCATGGAGGAATAGATAAAGCCTGCTACCTGTATTCTGCAGACCATTACAAATACTGGCAAAATTTATATCCCGGACTGGAAATGCCATGGGGAATGTTTGGTGAAAATTTAACAGTTGAAGGATTGTACGAAACAGAAATAAATATAGGCGATACTTTCAAAATTGGAGAAACTATTGTACAGGCAACACAACCTCGCCAACCCTGTTTCAAATTGGAGTTTCGTTTTAAAAGCAATCAAATTATTCGTCAGTTTGTTGATTCAGGATTTGCCGGAGTTTATATCAGAGTACTTCAAAAAGGTAAAGTTAAAACCGGCGATTCTGTAGAACTTGTCGAGAAAAAGGATTCACTTTCTATCCAAAAAGTTTATGAATTGCTTTACACCTCTATATTGCAAAAGGAAGCTGTTTTGCAGGCTGTGAATGATCCATTGTTGGCAGAAAGTTGTCGTAAAGATTTGTTGAAACGGTGGGGAGATTACATTTAAATTGAGCCAAAACCAGATTTATTATTTTAATCCTCAAATCCTCATTTACTTTTTGCCGCATTATCGTACCAAATATCAATAGTTTTCATTTTCAAAAAAGTATATTTGAGACATGGAAAGTCAATATGCCATTACTAACTACCACAATGTTGATGATATCTACGATAAAATTGACAAGCTACTAACTCAACCTATCCGACAGGTAAAACGTGATAAAATGGACGATTACCTAAAGTATTTTGAGATCCATTGCCAGCAATCAAAAACAACTACAAGTAACGCAAAACAATATATTCCGGGAGGTGTTCAGCATAATCTTGCTTTTAATTATCCCTTTCCATTGGTTTTTACAAAAGCTGAGGGCGCTTTTCTACACGATTTAGACGGGAACAAATACATCGATTTTTTACAGGCAGGAGGTGCTACTGTTTTAGGTAGCAACTATCCCCTGGTCAAAGAAAAAGTAATAGAGCTTCTTGATACTTGTGGTCCTGTTACGGGATTATTTCATGAATACGAAATGAAAATTGCCGAGTTTATATGTAAAAGATTTACCGGTGTAGATAAATTCAGAATGTTGGGAAGTGGTACTGAAGGGGTAATGGCTGCAATCAGAATTGCTAGGAAAGCAACCGGTAAGAAAAAGATTATAAAGCTTGGAGGTGCCTATCACGGCTGGAGCGACCAAATGGTATATGGAATTCGTATCCCTGGGACACGTGGATTTGAAGCTCATGGAATTCCAAAATCAAGTATAAAACACACCCAGGAGGTCAAACCAAATTGTATAAACTCCCTGGAAAAACTTCTTAAAATAAACAAGTTGCAAGGAGGAACTGCAGCTGTTATTGTAGAACCTGTTGGTCCTGAAAGCGGAACACGACCTGTAAATTTTGATTATAACCAAAAAATTCGGAGCCTATGCGACAAATATGGTGCACTTCTTATTTTTGATGAAGTGGTAACTGCTTTTCGAATAGGCGTTTCCGGCGCTCAAGGTTATTATAATGTAATTCCCGATTTAACCGTTTTTGGAAAAGCAGTAGCAGGAGGATATCCATCAGCAGGAGGAATTGGAGGAAAAGATGAATTCATGGCGTTTTTATCCGCTGGAATTGGAGGAGCAAAAAAGAAGGTAATGGTAGGTGGCACCTTAGCTGCTAATCCGCTTAGCTCGGCTGCGGGATACTACAGTTTAACGGAAATTGAAAAACAAAATGCCTGCGAAAAAGCAGGTAAAGCCGGCGATAGATTAACAAAAGGATTACAATTGCTAATTGAAAAATATAATCTTCCTTTTGTTGCTTATAATCAGGGATCTATCTGCCATTTGGAAACAGCAGGAACAATGTTTGTTGAAGTAAATGTTACAAAAGCCTGGACCATTCCATCGGCACTAAAAGAAATTAAAATGCGCAAAAAACTGATGGAAGAAATGGGTGCGGCTTATATGGCAGAAGGAATTGTAACCCTTGCCGGTAGCCGAATGTACACCAGCATGGCCGATACTGATGGTGTTATTGATGATGCGTTGAACAGATTTGAAAGGGTATTTCAGAATATTGAATAACCTGGATTTCTACACAAAATACACTTTGGTTACCATTTGCTATTTTTATAATTCCATACTGGAAATTGAATATTAAGAATTTTACATTGGATATTCAGTAAATGAAAAAAAATATTGTCATAGCTCACGATGTTGGTACAAGTGCTGTAAAATCAGCATTGATTGACATTGGTGGTAAAATTTTGGCCCGGGAAATACATTCCTACAAATTACATACTCCAAAACCGGGATGGGCAGAACAGGATCCCATGGATTACTGGAAAGCCATAGTAGCCAATACCACAGCATTGATACAAAGAATTGAAAATTCAAGGATATCAGGAATGATTTTTACCACCCAGGCAATGGGAATAATTCCAATCGATAAGTCTGGCAAAGTTTTATACCGAAATATATCGTGGGTGGATGGCCGGGCACAGAAACAAGCTCGTTGGATGATGAGTCTGCTGGGAGGTAAAAAAGTTTTTAATGCAGTTTTTGGTTACGACATTAATGGTAAAGATGTCCTGCCAAAACTTCGATGGCTAAAACAAAATGAGCCAGTAATTTACAAGAATACATTCAAGTTTCTTGATGTAAACGGATTTCTTCGGTTTAAAGCAACGGGGAAAATTGCTGCCGAATGGTCGGGTGCAAGTTCTTGGGGATTCAATACAAAAACGAAAAACTGGGAAAAAAGATTTTTTAAGGTAGTTGGAATTGACACCGAAAAACTTCCTGATTTAATCAAATCGACAGATGTAGTGGGCACACTTACCGCTGAATCAGCGACCGAATTAGGATTACCAAGCGATATCAAGGTTTTTGGCGGTTGCGACGATTCTCAAAGTGCTGCAATAGGAGCAGCTTGTATTAAAGAGGGTTCGGTTTTTGCATATATTGGAACTGCAGCTCAACTGGGAGTGACTACATCAAAACATTTAAAATTTAAGAATGGTGCAGCCTGTATTCAGGGGGCTGACCCAAAATCGAATTTATTAATCGCAGTTACTGAAACGGCCGGAAATAATGTGGAATGGCTAATTCAGAAATTTTTTAAACACGAATTAGAAACTGTAGGCAAAGAAAAGATTTACGATATTCTTACAAAGGAAGCCGAAAAAATACCAGCCGGTTCCGATCATTTGATTTTCACGCCATGGTTTTTGGGCGAACGATGTCCGGTTACATCAACCACTACCAGGGCTACAATTTTCAATTTGGGCATGGAACATTCACGCGGGCATTTTATTCGTGCACTTTTTGAAGGTATAGGATTTAATTTTAGGTGGATACTTGAAAACTATAAGAAAGATTACGGTTTTGATATTTCTGAGTTTCGGTTTATTGGAGGCGGTTCTCAGAACGAAATCTGGATGCAAAACATTGCGGATATCACAGGCAGAAAAGTGATTACAGTAAAAGAACCAACGATGGCAGGATGTATTGGCGCTGCGCTTTGTACATTTGTTGGAGCAGGCTTATTAAAAGATTTTTCGGAAGCAGAAAAACTAATTAAAATTGAAAAAACCTATCACCCAAATTCAGAGAATCGTGCTATTTATGACAAGCTTTTTGTGGATTATAAAAATGTTTTCATGAGTTTGAAAAAGACTTATAAAACAGCCAACCAAAAAAGATTTTTAACTCTATGACAAAAAACTATAAAAAAGAAAGGGAAGAGTTGGTAAAGGCCGGTTTAAAACTGGTTGAACAAGGATTGGTCTCACGAACCTGGGGCAACATCAGCATTAAAGTGAACGACAACGAGATGCTGGTTACACCCAGTGGAATTATGTATGAAGATTTGACTCCCGATGATATGGTTTTGGTAAACTTTAAAACCAACGAATACGATAAAGCCGGACAAAAACCTTCATCTGAATTTAAACTTCATTCAGGAATTTATAATGACCGTAAAAAATTTAATGCCATTATTCATACCCACCAAATGAACGCATCCACCTGCGCTGCTGCCCGACGCGAAGTTCCTGCTGTATTAGATGACCTGGCACAAATTATAGGCCCTTCTGTGCGTTGTGCTGATTACGCATTGCCTTCAACCAATAAAATTGTTAAGGCCACGGTAAAAGCAATGAAAGGTCGAAATGCAGCATTAATGGCCAATCATGGAGCGGTTTGTGCCGGAAGAGATTTAGATGAAGCATTTGTGGTTTGCCAGGTACTTGAAAAAGGCTGCAAAGCATTTATCGAAGCTGAATTTTTAGGAGGAGCCAGACATATCAATAAGTTTGAAGCCTGGGCTATGCACCAGTTTTATATTAAAAAGTACTCGAAGTTGGCAAAGAAGAAGTAAAGTTTTAAATATTTATATTCTTCAGGATTTACAATTCAAAATTCAATACATATTTTTGTTTGTTGGATGGAAGACAGAGGACAGAAGACGGATCAAAAGCTGTTTACGCTTGAAGTTCTATTCACCCGTCATCGGTCATTTGTCATTGGCCATCGGTTTTAGCTTGTAAAAAATATGATTACTCCCTAAAATAATCAAGAGTAATTAATTTCTTTTCAAACAATAAAATCAGGCAGATTTTACATTATCCGAATCACATCCTTTTCTGTACTCGGCAATAATCTCTTTTACCTGCGTTGGTGCTACCCTACCGTAAACTTTATCACCAACATTTACAACGGGCGCCAGACCACAAGCTCCAACACATCTTAAGCAATTTATCGAGAACATACCATCCGGAGTCGATTCGCCAACATCCACTTTTAGTTGTCTTTTAAATTCACTTAATACCTGTTCGGCACCCCGCACATAACAAGCGGTTCCCATACATATTGAAATTGGGAATTCGCCTCTTGGAATCATGGTAAAATAGCTGTAAAAAGTAACTACTCCATAAACTTTTGCAACCGAAGTATTTAGTCCTTTTGCAATAACCTCCTGAACTTCAGCAGGTAAATATCCCAGTTTATCCTGAACTTTGTGAAGCACATTTATTAATTCGCCTTCGTTGTTATCAAATTCAGCGCAAATATCTTTTATGATTTGAATTGTATTTTCTGCAAGTTTTATTTTTGGCATTTTATTGACTTTTGATATTAGACAATCAGATTTTTTGAATGTACTTTTAAGTTCTGTCAAAGTATTTGGTATGAAGCAAATGATGTGCTTTTTCGCTCATTGGTTCACCAAGGAATTCCTCATAAAGTTTAAGGATATGTGGATTTTCGTGTGATTTACGAATCGCTTTTTTGCTATCTTCCTGATATATTGCTTTCTGACGTTTCTTAATTATATCTGCATTACCATGGTGATAAGGCTGACCACCACCACCGATACAACCACCGGGGCAACTCATAATTTCTATGGCATGAAACTCGCTTTCACCTGCCTGAATTTCTTCAAGTAATTTTCGGGCATTTCCAAGTCCATGGGCAATACCAATATTAATTGGTATTCCGTCAAAATCAATTGTGGCTTTTCTGATGCCTTCCATTCCACGTAATTCGTCAAAATCGATTTTTGGTAAATCCTTTTTAGTATGAACTTCATATGCTGTTCTGACTGCTGCTTCAATAACACCTCCGGTTGTTCCAAAAATTACTGCCGCACCGGTTGATTCTCCCAAAGGATTATCAAACTCCTCGTTTGGTAAAGTATGGAAGTCGATATTTGAAAGTTTAATTAAGGCAGCGAGTTCACGAGTAGTAATGGCATGGTCTACATCAGGATTTGAATCTACCTTAAATTCATCACGTCCGCATTCGTATTTTTTAGCAACACACGGCATGATTGAAACTACTACTAAATCTTCACGTTTGATTCCTAATTTCTGTGCAAAATAAGTTTTGGCAATCGATCCAAACATTTGCTGAGGCGAACGTGCTGTAGATGGAATATCCATTAAATCGGGAAACTGATGCTCAAAGAATTTCACCCACGCCGGGCAACAAGAAGTTAAAATGGGCAGTTTAACATCTTTATCACCTTCCAGGTGTTTTCCTATTCTGTTTAGTAACTCTGTTCCCTCTTCCATAATGGTAAGGTCGGCTGCAAAATCTGTATCAAACACATAATTGAAGCCTAATCTTCTTAGTGCCGACACTAATTTCCCTGTAACCAAAGTACCTGCCTCCATATCAAATTCTTCACCCAAAGCAGCACGCACTGCCGGAGCAGTTTGTACTATTACCGTTTTTGTTGGATCAGAAAGTACCCTGACAACTTTGGCTGTTTCATCAACTTCGGTTAAAGCGCCGGTTGGACAAACTGCAACACACTGGCCACAATACGTACAAACGGAGTGGTCAAGATTCATTTCAAAAGCAGGAGCTACAACAGATTCAAAACCCCTGTTAATTGCTGAGAGAACACCAACGGTTTGTACTTCGTTGCACATCATTTCACAACGACGGCACATAATACATTTGTCAACTTCACGTATAATTGCAGGAGAAGTATCTTCGCGGTAATGCGATTGTTCGCCCTGGTAATTCAATTTTCTGATTCCAAGATTGTGTGCCATATCCTGTAAATCGCAATTGCCGGATTTTGCACAAATTAAACAATCGGCAGGGTGATCTGAAAGAATTAGCTCCATTACCGTTCTTCTGGCATTGATGGCTCGAATCGAATGGGTTTTCACTTCCATTCCTTCATTCACATCAGTACAACACGCAGGAGCAAGATTTCTTCTTCCCTCAACTTCAACAACACAAATTCGGCAACCACCCGGTTTATTTTCGATATTTAAATCGTCGAGTTTCATGTAACAAAGCGTTGGAATATCAACCCCGATTTCTTTTGCTGCCTGTAAAATTGTAGTTCCTTTTTTAACTACAACTGATTTATTATCTATATTAAGTTTTACTGTATCCATTTGATTTCGAATTAATTTACGGTAATAGCATTGAATTTACATTTATCGTAACAAACCCCGCATTTAATACATAGCGACTGGTCAATAAAATGCGGTGTACGGCGCTCGCCGGTAATTGCTCCAACCGGGCAATTTCTGAAACAAAGTGTACATCCGTTACAAACATCTTCAAGAATATCGTATCTAACCAGGGATTTACATTGCCCTGCCGGACATTTTCCTTCTTCAACATGTGACAGATATTCATCTTCGAAATTGGCAATGGTAGATAAAACCGGGTTTGGAGAAGATTGTCCCAATCCGCAAAGCGAAGTATCTTTAATTACATCACTTAAAACTTTTAACTTGTCGATATCTTCCAAAGTACCTTTTCCTTCTGTTACTTTATCAAGTATTTCAAAAAGTCGCTTATTACCTATTCTGCAAGGATTACATTTTCCACAGGATTCTTCCAAAGTAAATTCGAGATAGAATTTTGCTATGGAAACCATACAATCGTCTTCATCCATAACAATCATTCCACCCGAACCCATCATTGAGCCTGCGCTTAGAAGGTTTTCGTAATCAATTGGTGTATCCAGAAAGTCCTTGGTTAAACATCCTCCCGATGGACCACCGGTTTGTACCGCTTTAAATTCCTTGCCATCTTTAATTCCACCACCAATGTCATAAATTACTTCACGCAAAGTAGTTCCCATTGGTACTTCAATCAAACCAACATTGTTTATTTTACCCGCCAATGCAAACACTTTTGTACCCTTCGATTTGTCAGTACCTATTTTGCTAAACCATGCTGCTCCCTTATTTATAATTACAGGAATATTGGCAAAAGTTTCAACATTATTTACGTTGGTTGGTTTTTCCATATAACCCGAAACCGAAGGGAACGGAGGTTTGACTGTTGGTTCTCCGCGCAGACCTTCCATGGAGTGTATCAGTGCAGTTTCCTCGCCACAAACAAATGCGCCGGCACCATAGCGCAATTCAATTTTAAAATTGAAATCGGCACCCAGTATTTTGTCACCCAGTAATCCGTATTCTTCAGCTTGTTTAATAGCTGTTTTTAATCTTTCAATAGCCAGTGGATACTCTGCCCTGATATAAACCAAACCGGTATCGGCTCCAATACAATAACCACAAATCGCCATGGCTTCAATAACCGAATGCGGATCGCCTTCCAGAATTGAACGATCCATAAAAGCTCCCGGGTCGCCCTCATCAGCATTACAAACCACATATTTTTGATCTGACTCTACTTTTCGTGTAATTTCCCATTTTAATCCGGTTGGGAAACCACCTCCACCGCGGCCTCTTAAGCCTGAATCTTTAATAATATTGGTTGTTTCTTCAGGTGTATATTCCGAAAGACATTTCCCCAAAGCCATGTAACCATCGCGGCTGATATATTCTTCAATATTTTCAGGATTGATAAAACCACAATTTCGAAGAGCAATACGGATTTGTTTTTTGTAAAAATCCATGTCTTGCGATTCGCTTATAACTTCGCCTGAAACCGGTTCTTTATAAAGTAATCTTTTTACAGGTCGGCCTTTTAGTATGTGCTCTTTTACGATTTCTTCAATATCTTTGGCTGCCACGCTGACATAGAAAGTATTATCGGGTAAAACTTTTATAATCGGCCCTTTTTCGCAAAAACCAAAACATCCGGTAAAAAGCACCTGAACTTCATCTTCCAAATCGAATTCAGAGATAAAGTGGTTAAATTTTTCTTTGATTTCGTTGCTTTCCGAAGCCTTACACCCTGTACCTCCACAAATAAGGATGTGCATTCTGTAATCGGTCATATTTTATGAGTTGATGATTTTTTATTCGTCGATTGTTTTAAAAGAAATAGGAATAATCCCATCTACCAGCTTACCTTTTTTAATGTAGGTATCGATAATTTCTTCCGCCTTGTTTTTATTAACGTATCCAAAAACTACCGGCTCTTTTCCGGGTAGAATAACTTCAACTGTGGGTTCGGCATAACAGTATCCCATACATCCGGTTTGAGTAACCACAGCATCAACAGCCTGTAATTCCAATTCTTCGATAAAGAATTTCATGGTATCTTTTGCTCCAGATGCAATTCCACAAGTTGCCATTCCAACTTTAACCTGAACAAACTGTTCCGGGTTATCACTATTCTCCCGGAGTTTCATCTTTGATTGTACTTCCTCCTTGATTTTTTTCAAATCGGAAAGTGATTTTATTTTTGACATTTTTTGGGTTGTTTATGTCTTAACCTGCATTCGATGATAAATTCTCATCAGATTTTCAATCGAAATTAGGCTAATAGGTTATTGAATCTCTTTAATACTATTTTTAATGTAATCGGTTATTGCTTCTCTAATTTCTTTTTGTTGTAAGGAGACCCCTTCCAGATTTTCTCTAATTTCATTCGAACTCAGTTCAAATCTTCCTTTTTCGGTGCTATGAATATATTTTAATTCAATATTTTCATTTCCCAAAAGACTTAAATATATTGTATTCCAGACGTCTCCCAATTCAGGCCGGTCGATGTTTGAAAGCTGAAAATCAGCTTCAACTGATGTACCTTCTCCGGGTTCCGAAGAAATAATAAAACTGCCATTTGACATCTCTGCATTTTGTTTTAGTAAGGGCAGTCCAAGTCCTACTTTTCTGGTATTTCGTGATGTAAAGAACGGGTCGGTTGCTTTGCTTAAAGTTTCCTTATTCATTCCGCAACCATTATCGGTTATTTTCAGGGTACAAAGATCTTTATTTTTATTAAAATCGACCATGATTTCAATCAATGTTGCCTCAGCCTTAACTGAGTTTTGAATAATATCCAGAATGTGATCTGACAAAGTTTTCATGACGTACTAACGAACCTGCCATTTTGCTGATTAAGAGCCATCTTAATCTCCAAAAAGCTAATTTTTTCAATATTAAAAAATGTATAAACTTTACCAATTTGATTTATAAAATGTGAATCGGAATTTTGAACAATTGAAATTTTGTTTTCTACAACATAATGTTTTCTAACATCTTTTTCTGAATTGTTGGCGGAAATTCCCAGGGCATCAAACTTTAAACCAGGCGGAATAATTCCCAATTGATTAAAAAGTCCAAATGCCGGACGGTCGACATGTGCCGGTATAAAAATACCATTCAGACTTTCTACTTTTATTTGTATTTCGGTGATTCCCGATTTTAAAGCAGCCGGAAGATAATTGGGAACCAGTTCTTTAATTTCTTCTTTTTCATCAATTACCGGCTGGTAACCAAAATGACCATCGGGGTTTGGGATGTGTGTAATTTTTGAATCAACAAATTCCTGAAATTCATTCAATTGATTTTCAAACTCAAAAAACGCCAGACAATGTACTTCTTCCTTTGTAGTGACTTCAGCTCCGGTTAAAACAAAAATATTTTCTTTTTCAGCCAGATTTTTAACCAATAATGCATTTTTAGTTGAGTTATGATCGGTAATTCCGATTATTTGAAGTCCTTCTGATTTTGCTTTTTTTATGATGTTCTTTGGGGTCATTTCCAAATCTGCACAGGGAGATAATAGTGTGTGAATGTGTAAGTCTGCTTTGTATTTTTGAGACAAGGCATGCCTTGTCTTTACTGTACGTTCTTCGAAACTTTGTCTTGAGTTTCCTTCTTTTTGCTGTATAGACAGGGCATGCCCTGTCTCTTCAAACTTTCTTTCCTCTTGAGAATTACTTTTTTCTTTCATAACTCCCATTTTTTATTTAACGAATCCTTATCCCAGTTTGAAATGTTATTTGCGATATAACTACTAATATTTATCAACGATTTCTCATCGCGTATAATTTGATCATAAAACCTACTTTGCCAGGAAAAACGATAGTTAAGTCGATGTGCATGTTTTAAAATTGCCGATTTGTAAGAACCAATAATTGACGACAATGCGTTCTTTTCTTGTTTTCCTTTTCTTTTTTCACCGGGAGAATTATCAGATTTTTTATCTAAAAAAAACACTTCCATTTCTCGAATTCCAGTCTCATAATTTTCAGGATTTTTTATTCCTAGAATTCCATGAACATGATTTGGCATCACTACAAACTGGTCGAGTTCAACAAAGTCAAAATGATTTTTAATCTCATACCACAAAATATCAGCAATAGATCCCAGGTTTGAAAGATACATATGTCCCTTTTCTATTTCTCCAAAATACTCTTCCTGACCTTGTGTATTTATAGTTACGAAATACAGACCATTCCTGGAATAATCCCAGTTTTGCAAACGGGTTGAAGAAATTCTGTATCTATCCTGAAATCGATGGGACATTATTTTGATTATCTCTATTTTTCCAATTCCCTGTATAATCTACCAGCCATATCAAAAGTCTCCATACTTGTTCCTAATAAAGGAATTCCTTCTTCCTTGCTGTGTTTCAAAGTATCTTCATCCGGTTGCAAATCTTTAACCAAAATTACTGCTGCAAGGTCTTTTAAAGAAGCAATGGCCATTACATTTTGGTGGGTTTGTAATGTAATCCAGACTTCTCCTTCTGCGGCATTACCCATAACATCGCTCAACAGATCAGAGACATACCCACCCTTAATTTCATTTTGTAGCCCGTTCTCTCCTGAGAAAACTTTTAAATCAAATTTTTCAACTAAATCAGAAACCTTCATTTCTCCCTCCTTTTATATTACAATCAGCATCGAAACGATTTTTTCCCCAACTGCTTTCCAGGTTTTTTAGTCCCCGTTCCAATGTTATTTTATTTTCTTTTAAATATCTTTTCTGAAGAAAAACGCAATCGGTCATTTTTGCTTTTCCCTGTACCATATCTTCAGCCAATGCATGGCAATTGGGAGCACCACATCCACCACAGTCGATTGCAGGCAACTGACAAAGAATTTTTTCAACCTTTTGCATTTTTTCAAGTGACTTTACTCTGTCTTTATCCAGTGCAAAAACATAATCAGGTTCTATTTTTTCTGCCTCAAGTTTCTCTTTTAATAACTTCGAAGTCGTACCTTCCACTTCTATTTTATTGGCAAAAGGATAGCGTTTTGAACGTTTCTGCAAACGTTCTACAGTTAAAAACCGGTTTCCTGTTAAAAGGATTCCACCGGCACATCCCTGGTTACACGATTTTAAATCAAGAAAATCGAGTTCAGGAACTTCGCCATTTTCCAATCTTTCTAAAAATTTCACCACATTATGAATTCCATCGATTGCCATTGATTTTTTAGAAAAATGACGTGCCTCACCCCGGGGCAAACTCCAAATAATACCATCACGACTTAAATTTTTTCTGGCTGAGGAGGTATCTTTTTTCTCGCTCTTTTTAATGACTTTCATGATTCGATTGTACAGCTCATTCATATTGATTAAACCATCAACAATTGAATCTTTTTCGCCAAGCGGATGTTTTACCGCTGCCATTTTTGCCGAACAGGGAGATACGTAAAATAACCCAGTTTCCTTTCGTGAAATTCCTTCTTCTGTTAACTTTTCTATTGCAAAGTTTGCAGCAAGATCGTGTGGTGCTTTTACCGAAATAATTTGCTTTACCAATGACGGATATTTGCATTGAATTAAGCGCACGACCGCCGGACAAAATGACGAAATCAGGGGTTTATTATTTGCCTCAGCAACTTTTTGTTTGATGGATTCTACAAGTACATCGATAGGTTGTTCAACCTCGAAAATATGGGTAAAACCAAGCTCAAACAAAGCTTCGTAAATCATTCCTTCAGAATAAACTTCAGGAAACTGACCAATCATAACCGCTGGAAACAACACTACCCGGTGTTGATAATTCTTTATTTGCTTAAGGCTATCTTGCTCAACATAAAAGGCTGTTACCGGGCAAGCCCGTAAACAGTTTCCACAATCGACACATCGTTCAGCACTAATTACTGCCTTACCGTTTCTAATTCGAATGGCTTCTGTTGGGCACGATTTCATACAATGTGTGCAACCAAAACATTTTTTGGTGTCGACTTTTATTGCATGATATTTTAGATTGTGCTTCATTAAAAACGGTTTGTAAAACTTAAAGAGGTTCCTTTTTCAAGTTCACTTTCAATAGTCATTTCATCTGTATTCTTCTTAATATTCGGCAATCCCATTCCGGCACCAAATCCCATTTCACGTACTTCTTTAGAAGCGGTTGAGAATCCCACTGTCATGGCTTGTTCGATATTCGTAATTCCCGGGCCATCATCAACAACCCGTACATTAATTTCACTAGAGTTTATTTGTGCAAATAGTCTTCCACCAACCGAATGTGCTACCACATTAACTTCTGCTTCGTACACCGCAACAACAATTCGTTTTATTATTTTGGGGTCAATTCCCAATTGTTTCAATACCTTTTTAATTTTGCTTGAAGCTCTACCGGCCAAATTAAAATCGCCACCTACTATATCAAATTTCAACTCCATTTTTTTAATAAACCGGTTTTATTCCATTTTGATACAAAACTCCACTGGCCCGAAAAATTGAAAATGGAGATTCCAGTAAAATAATTCCAATTTCTTTGGCAAGTTCAATCATTTCTTGCGTTGCTTTTTTATTTCGGCATAAAAGTACCACTGGAATATCAGCCATTTCTACTGTTCTGATTAACTGAAGGTTGGCCAAACCGGTAATTAAAACAAGCATATGGTTTTCCAGGGTAAGCACATCGCTCATAAAATCAGAACTAAAAGCCCTTTCAATCTGAATTGGATCCTTAGGATCTCCAACTACAATTTTTGCTTCTGTTAATTCAGCTAAATCCGAAATATTCACAATAAAGTTTTTAGTTTATTCAAATTGGATAACCCACTAATATTAGGCAAAGATAGTGTTACTGAATTTTACAGTTGCAAAAATAAATCACTTATTGAGCATTTTTTTAACAATAAAGAAAATTCTTGAAGTTGACTATCCCCGTGGCAGAGCCAAGGGGTATTACGCCTCCCGATAACTATCGGGATTATTTCAGCTAAATCGCTGAAAATCGAATTTTCTTTATTTCACC
>CAJXZG010000065.1 GCA_913063265.1 uncultured Prolixibacteraceae bacterium
TTTTTCGGGGTTTTTCTTAAAAATAACAAAAGCTATCGACTTAATTGTCAATAGCTTTTGTTACTTATGAACATCCCGAACTATTCATATCAACATATTCACTAAGTTGCAATAGAAGAGATTTTATGAGATAAGAATTTAATTCAACCCAACTATCTACATGAATTTTTCAGTTTTAATATTTTAGCCATTCAGGAACATTCTTTATTCTTTAATATTCAAATTTAAATCTTTGCAGATTTTTCAGTCAGTTACTTACATCCTTCTGAGAATAAATACTAAGCACATATACCATTAATTCTGATTAATTGATTTTTGCCTAAATTGCATGGATGTTAAAAACAAAACTAAATAAGCCAAATCCATTATCTAAATTAATATTTAGGAAGGAATTGATTGATAAATTGGAAAATGGAAAAGAAAAGAAATTAACCTTAGTTTCAGCACCCGCAGGATATGGTAAAAGCACATTGATTAGTCAATGGGTAGACCATTGTTCCTGTTCCCATTCCTGGTTCTCGCTGGATGAATCAGACAATGACATCAATACTTTTTTACTATACACCATAACAGGTATACAGGCGGTCTACAATAACATTGGAAAGGACGCTGTAAAACTATTGAAGTCGGGAAGCAGTCCATCATTCAAAACCATTGCAACAATTATTATCAACGATCTATTGGAGATAAAGGAACATTTCTATATCATTTTTGATGATTACCATGTAATAGAAAACAAGGAGATCAATAACTTTCTTTCATTTCTGCTTGATAACCTTCCCGCCAATATTCAATTGGTTCTTATAACGCGTTCAGACCCTTCTATTCATTTAGCCCGGTTAAGAAGTCAGCAGTTGCTTACCGATATCAGGTTAGCTGATTTATGCTTTAATGCCAATAATATTTATGACTTCTTTAAAAAGTGCCTGAATATTAACTTATTAATTGAAGATGCACAAAACCTTGAAACAAAAACTGAAGGCTGGGTAGCCGGATTGCAGCTTGCAGGTTTATCGCTTCAGGGCAGGGAGGATTTAAGTGATTTTATTAAAAGTCTTAAAGGAGATAATCGTTTCATCATGGATTATCTTATTGAAGAAGTATTGCAACAGCATTCCCTGGAAATAAGAGATTTCCTTTTGTGTACCTCCATTTTGAAACAGTTTAATGCATCCCTTTGCAATCATATACTCAACATTCAAAACGGACAGGAAATAATTGAGAAACTGGAACAAAATAACATGTTCATTATTCCTTTGGACAATGAAAGAAACTGGTTTCGATACCATCACCTGTTTGCCAGTTTACTTCAGCATCGGCTGAGGGTGCAATTAAAGGATAGAATCCCCGAACTACATGCCAATGCCAGTCAATGGTATGAAAATAACGAGCAACTCGTTTTTGCCCTGGAACATTCACTTGCTGCGGATAATAAACACAAAGCATTAAATCATTTTGCCAATGTGATAAATCACCTTTGGGAATCTTCACAATATCAAACTATACTCCGGTTTGGAGGAAAGTTTACACACGAGGAGTTAATTAAAAATGTGGATGTTAGTTTCAATTACTTTTGGATTTTATTTCAGTCGGGTTACATAGAGCAGGCAGAAAGCTTAATAAGTTTGCTACAAAACAACGTCACCGACAAGTCCGAATTATCAATGGTACATGTTTGTATTAACAATCTGAAAGTATTTACCGGCGATATTGAATCTGCATATAGTTATTCTGAATTAGCAATCCGGAATATTAACAAAGATGCTGACTATTGGAATATTCTGGCATTTTTGTCTTTGGGTGAAGCTCATCTCCTAAGATTTGAGTTAACTAAAAGTTATGGTTCTTTTGGTCAGGCAGCCACCAGAGCTTCAGAGCACCAGCTTATATACTTTGAAATGATAAACAGGGCCAGATCTTCTTTTGTATTATGGATACTGGGAAATTTTTCTGAAGCTTATAAAGCGGATAAGGATCTTCTGGACAAATTTAGTAAGGCAGCAGCTGATAATGGTTTTGGTATCGATCTTTTATCTTCGATTTTGTACTGTAGTGTTGGAAATTTTCTGACAGATATTAATCAAACTGCAGAAGGGCTTCAAAAAAGCGTTCGTGGCTACGATTTAGCAAAAAAAACAACCAACGCACTTTTTATTGCCACATGTACCTATCTGCTCGCAAAAGCTTATTATTTGGCAGGGGAATATAAAAAGGCGATAGAACACATCGAAGAACTGGATTCCACTCCCAACAAACAGCTAACAAAATACCTGAGTATCCTGTCGGATTCATTAAAAAGCAAATTGTACCTTTTAACCAACAAACACGATAAGCTTCAACAGCTTTTTAAAAAGGATATCAAAACAGATAAAAATCATGCATTTGAAACAATCGTTTATAATATAGACAGGGCACGGTATCAAATTGCAAAAGGAAAAATCTTTGATGCTATAGACCTGTTAGAGAATGTTACCGGGGAACTAAAATCCGAAAAGGCTTATGGTTTGCTTTTTGAGGCAGAGCTCCTTCAAGCCAGGGCTCATTATCTGATTCAGGAACAAAATAATGCTTTAAATTATCTTTTAAATGCAGTGATTCGAACTCAAAGTGCCGGTTTAGTCCAAAGGTATATCCATGAAGGTGCAGAAATAGAGTTTTTACTTAAAGAATGCAAACGACAGGTAAGCACCCGGGTAAATTCACAATTTGAGAAAGTGGATATTGAGTATTTGAACAAATTATTGAGAGCATTTAAAAAACAAAAAACAATATTGAGTTCTATACCATACGACACATTGAGCAACCGCGAGCTGGATACATTAAAGCTAATAGCCGAAAACTTATCAAATCAGGAAATTGCCAATGAGTTATTCATTTCTATTACAACGGTTAAAACACATGTAAGCAATATCTTGTTAAAGCTTGAAGCCAAAAACCGTAATGAAGCGGTAATGAAAGCAAAAGAAAAAGGAATCATGCCTTCCTGATAAAAATTTATATGCCAATTTTTATAATCATCCTATAGAATCATTCTCGTGGATGATTTTTTTTCGTCTAATTCGTCCTAATTTTATATCGAAAACAAGACAAAAACTTTTGCAAAAAAAGCTGGGATGGTCTAACCAAATAGGATTAATAAATATGAAATACAAAGAATTAGTAATCTATTATTTCTCCGGAACAGGCAATGCCAAAAGAACTGCTAACTGGATAAAAGAGGAAGCAGAAAAAGCAAACCTTAATGTTAGGATCGAAAATATAGTTCAACTTAAAAATAAGGTAATTGAAAAACCAGATAAAAATTCACTCATTGGTTTTATATCTCCAACGCACGGATTTCATTTTCCTGAGATTATGAGAAAATTTATTAGACTATTCCCGAAAGCAAATAATTGCAGTGCATTTATTATGAACACACGCGCAGGGATAAGGATTGGAAGCAAAACCTTGCGTGGAATTAGTGGTGTTTTACATGGCTGGTCATCGATGGTACTGCATCGAAAAGGATACAGGATTACTGGTTTATTCCCGGTTGATCTGCCATCAAACTGGATATCATTACACCCTGCAATAGGTAAAAAGGGAACCGATATAATTTTCAGAACCATTGAACCAAAAGTAAGGCATTTTGCATCTGACATGATTCAGGGTAAACGGAATTATAAGGGATTGTCAATATCAAATTTAATTACCGATACTCTGATTTCGCCTATCTCCGTTTTATACATGTTGTTTGGAAGATATTTTTTTGCAAAATCATTCATAGCTTCTTCAAAATGCGACATGTGTGGATTATGCGAAAGAACCTGTCCGGTTGGTGCCATTAAACGAGTTGACAATAGGATGTTCTGGACTCATAAATGCGAAAGCTGTATGAAGTGTATGAATAGTTGTCCACAGAAAGCGATTGAGACTGCACATGGATTTTTATTCATAACCTGGATAATAACCTCCGTGATTGTCGGTTTCGTTTTCAACTTGTTAGCAAATATTTCAGAAATTGAAAATATGCATTGGTTGCAGAACGGAAATCTTGAATCTCTCTTGTCCTGGCTGCTGGTTTTCCCCATATTATTTTTAGGATACCGAATAACTCATTGGTTAATGAGATTCAAACTATTCGAGCGTTTTTTTGTGCTAACTGCCTTAACCCATTATAAATTCTGGGGTAGGTATAAAAGTCCACGGAAACAATAATGTAAAATTCATCCTTCCAAATCATCCTCCGGGATGATTTTATTTTGCCTGAAAACCCGGTGCTTTGAGATGGTATTTCTAACAAAAAAGAAAACTGTAAACGACACTAAAGTAAAACTATTAGTTATGGATAATGATAAACAATACTCTTTATTGAAAATATTGACAATTTGGTTTTATTCTGCTTTACCAATGCCAATTCTGGCCTTTGTAGTAACTCCTTTTATGATTCCCAAAATCAATCTGCATCCGGGCATTGTATATTGGTTGGCTATGATTGTCGGTTTGATTTGGCAATTTATTCTTTCGCTGTTCATCTTAAAAATCGATGGACATAAGTTTATCTGGCGGGAAGTATGCCAAAGGTTGAGATTTACAAAACCGGAACACCCTGTAAATGGAAAAAAAAGCTATCGCTTGCTATTATGGACTATTCCGTTTATCGCTTTAAGTGGTATTCTTCAATTTATCAGAATTCCTGATATTGAAACAATACTATTCCCCTTTATTAAAAACTTACAACAATACAATATTGGAGACCTTGCTTCACCCGAGTTCAAAGGTGCATGGTGGTTATTAATTCTTCTTATAATCAGCATGCTATTCAATTACATACTTGGAGAAGAATTATTGTACAGGGGAATTCTTTTGCCCAAAATGAAAGGTGCTTTTGGTAAATGGGACTGGTTTGCCAACGGGGTACTGTTTGGTTTGTACCATCTTCACAAGCCCCAAATGTTTATTTCAGCAGCTTTGTTTACCGGATTTTTGTTTGCCTTTCCATCGAAAAAATTTAAGTCAACATGGATGGCCGTAGTTATTCATGGCGTTGAAGGTGTATTTATATTTTTCCTGGTATTGGGCGTAATTCTTGGTTTTATCTGAAAATTAGATTATACAATCCAAAAAAAGATTCATATTAAAAAAAATCATTCTTTCAAATCATCCTCAGGGATGATTTTTTTTTGCCCACTCCTCCCGTACTTTGGCTAAGAAATTTTACATCAAAAATCAAATTGAAATGAAAGTAGAAGAATTAGAAATGTACGGCAAAGCTTTGGAAATGCCCAAAGAAGCAGCGAAAAAGCAAATAAAAATAGTATTTCATTTATTACGGAAAGAGTTCGGAATATTCGGGATTATAAAAATGCTAACTGGAATAATCAGACATTCCAAACGAATTAAAAAACAATACCCCCACGCTGTAAATAAAGCAAAGCTAATAAGTAAAACAATTGAGCAGGAACTGGTTATGATGGGGGCTCTCTTTTCAGCTATCGCAGATAAACGAGGCAGAAAAAGGGCGCAGGAATTTTTAATTGATATGATGAGAAAAACAGCCCCAACATCCTTACCTGCACTCTATCAATTACCAGATTTACTTAAATGTGAAGGCGATATTTTCGATAATTATAAAAAAATGAACAGGGCCTTATTTACTACAACGCACAAAATGGGTACGTGGAAAAACGACGGTTTTCACGAAACCAAAGATTTACTTGAATTTAAGGTTACATCGTGTATAAATATCGAATTATTTGAAGCCATTGAGTGTCCTGAATTAAATGTCTTGGGTTGTGAGCATGATTTGGCAGCTTACCATTTAATTGACGGACCAACTAACAGCGAATTCAGAAGGCCTTGTACCCTGGCAAAAGGTGGTGATTGTTGCCATTTCCAGTTTTATAGAAAAGGAACTGCACCTTTTTCTGCCGAATTAAATAAATAATAAAAACGGCAGAGTTGCTTAACTAAAAACAAACCATGAAAAATTTAGCAATACACATTTTTCAACAAAATTACTGGCTGGTAAAAACATGTTACTGGATTCTGTTTGGTTTGATAAACTGGGTTTGTTTAATTCTTAAACTCTTAATAATTAACAGAATAAATTGTCATTGAAACAATAAAATATAGAAAACATGAAAATTACATTTTATTTATACAACGCGTTTATCATCGAATGGAATGATAAAAAAATAGCATTTGATCCGGGAGCACTGTTTGCTTATTGGTTCAGTTTTGCTCCTCTAATTCCAAAAGAAGAATGGAATGATGTCTCACATATTTTTGTTACTCATGGCGATCCTGATCATTACTGGCATGCAGACAGAGTTATGAAAGCTTCCGGTGCTCCGGTCATTTTTAGTAAATCCATGGTTAAGCAAAAAAATGATAAGACATTCATGTTAGGCCCCAGAAGTAAAGGTCTGGCTTTTGATTCACCTGTTACAAATTTTCATACGCTCTCTGTTGATGAAATTATTGAGTTAGACGGCATGAAAATTAGAGGAATAAAGACATCACATGGCCCATTAACAGTAAAGTTTGGCCCTTTCAAAAAGACAGAAGAGCCTGAGAAAAACGAACGTCTTGGTTGGGGTTCACTTGGATTTGAAATTAACTTTCAAGGAAAAACCATTGTCAATTTAGGAGATACTTTACTTGAAGCAGAGGAATGGGAAAAAATTAAAAATCCTGATGTTTTAATGATACCCGTCGGTGGTGGGCAGGCTGATAATACAATGGATGAGTTTGAAGCACTTGAAGCGATTAAAATTATACAACCCAAACTGGTTATTCCAATGCACTACGATATGCCTATTCTTTTCACAAAGCATTATGCTTCTGTAGATGAAGTAATGCTTACACGAGAAATAGAGAAACTGGGTGCGAAATGTAAAATATTAAAAAAGGGAGAATACACAATAATTTAATTTCAAGTTAAATATATCATGAAACGAGCCATGAGAAGAGTTTCTCAAACGGGTAAACCATTATTGGTGAGTTCTCCCGCAGAGCAGCCTGCGAAAGATACCTTTAAAATTTAAAATATAATGAAATGAAATCAAAAGTTAAAACAGAACAAGGCACAGTATTAATTACCGGAGCCTCAACAGGGATTGGATATGCAACTGCCATTTACCTTGATCAAATGGGCTACAAAGTATTTGCCTGCATTCGCAAGGAAGCAGACAAGAAAAAACTACAGGAAAACTCAAGTGACAGATTGGAAACAATCATTCTGGACGTTACGGACAATCAATCAATTATGGAGGCAGTCGCTCACATAGAATCGGATTCCGGCCAATTAAAAGGACTAGTTAACAATGCAGGTATTGGCCTTGGAGGAGCCCTTGAATTAACACCTCAGGCAGAGATTGAAAAAGTGATAAATGTAAATATCGTTGGACTCTTGTCAGTTACAAAAGCCTTTCTGCCCATGCTAAGAGAATCTAAGGGCAGGATCATAAATATTGGTTCTACCGCCAGCTATCTTCCCGGTCCTGGTGCCAGTGTTTACTCGGGAACAAAATTTGCTGTAAGAGCCATAACTGATTCACTAAGGGTTGAGCTTCATCACTTTGGAATAAAAGCAATACTTGTATCTCCGGGTGCTACAGAAAGCGCTATTTGGAACAAAGGTGAATCATATAGAAAAGAACTTCGCAGTACATGTGAAACTGAATTGAGCAATTTGTACAAAGCATTGATTCAATTTGGAGATAGCCTTTACAAGGATATGAAAAGAACACCTGCGGTTGAAGTAGCTAAATCAATTCATAAAGCTTTGTCACTTACCAAACCGAAACGTTATTACATCGTTGGTAAGGATGCTAAGGGAGCTAAGAAAGCAACCAGGTTTCCAAAATCATTTCTGGAAAATATCATCCTGAAAAAAATCAAAAAGTTTGATAACTAAACCCTGAATAATTCATCGCCAGAATGAGAGATAAAATGCTGTAAAAAGCTATTGTAAATAATAAAAGTGGGCAAATACTACATGAAACTAGATGAATAAATATCTAAACGATGTAATCATGGAAAACACAATAAATCGAACATTATGCAAAAACTGTGGAATATGCGCAGAAGTTTGTCCAAATAAGGTTATCGCGAAAAACGGAAGTGTTCATTTTAGACAGGAAAGAGAACATCTGTGCCTGCAATGCGGACAATGTATGGCTGTTTGTCCTTCAAAGGCAATAAAAGTCATAGGTCTATCCTATGAAAATGATTTTCGTGAAATACCTCGTAAAAAAGCAGACTATGAAAACTTCATGCAAATCCTTTCGAGTCGCCGATCGGTACGAAATTTTAAGAACCGGCCGGTGAGTGAAGAATTAATCGACGAAATAGTAGGTTCTGTTTCGTATGCTCCTTTTGGTGCAGCACCTGAAAAAATGGAGATTAGCATTATTAATAATCGTAAAACGATAGAATCGGCTTTGCCCTTAATTTCGGACTTCTTTAATGGAATTGAAAAAATGATTGAAAACCCAATTGCCTCAGGATTCCTCAGATTAATGACGAGTAAGGAAGATTTCCACACATTAAAAAATCACATTTATCCCATCGCTAAAGGTGGAAATTACAAAATTGAAAATGGGGATGGTATAACAAGAGGTGCACCAACAATAATAACCATACATGCACCTAAAGACGCAGAAGCCCATACGAATAACGGAGTAATTTACGCTACATATATTATGCTTGCTGCTCATGCAATAGGGCTTGGAGCAACCATGATAGAGTGCGTTATTCCTGCCATTAACAGAAATAAGAAGTTAAAACGGATTTTTCAAATTCCTGATAATAACGAAGCGATTATGTCGATTGTCGTTGGTTATCCTAAGTACAAATACAAAAGAACGATTAAACGAAACAAACATAAGATTAACAAAGTGTAATAAAATCATCCTTCCAAATCATCCTCAGGGATGATTTTTTGCCGACGGGCTGTCAGTAATTTTGAATCAGAAATAATTCATTAAAAAATTAATACGATGAAAACAGAAATTAAAACAAATCAAAAACAAGCAATTTTAATCACTGGTGCCTCAACAGGTATTGGCTATGCAACTGCGCTATATCTTGACAAAAAAGGATATAAAGTATTTGCAAGTGTTCGCAAGGAAGCTGATAAACTAAAACTTATTCATGCTGCATCATCAAACCTTACTACTGTAATGATGGATGTGTGTGATGAAGAAGCCGTAAACAAAGCGTATCAGCAAATTATAACAGAAACTGAAGGTTTTACCTTTAGTTTGGTTAATAATGCGGGAGTTTCCCTTAACGGACCGCTGGAAATACTTCCTTTCGCGGATATTAAGATGTTAATGAATGTGAATGTATGCGGCTTGCTTTCTGTAACGAAAACTTTTTTACCCTTAATCAGGAATACAAAAGGACGTATCGTGAACATAAGTTCTGGTCATGGGTTGCTTGCCATTCCCGATAAGAGTGTATATGCTGCTTCCAAGTTTGCGGTTCAGGCTATTTCCGATTCACTCCGCGTGGAATTAAAGCCATTTGGGGTAAACGTATCGAATATTGTAGTAGGGAAAATTAACACAAACGTTCTCGATAAAATCCTCGACGACAGGAAAAAGATGATTAACCAGGCAAAACCCGAAACTGCAAAACTATATTCAACACAAATGGAATACTTCGACAGGGAAGTAAAAAGTCTTCCCGGTATTGAAGCAGTTGAGGTAGCAAAAGTCATTGCGGATTCCATTAGCAATGCAAAGCCTAAAGCCCAGTACCTGGTAGGTCCCGGTGCAAAAAAAATGAAAATGCTTGCCCGCTTTCCACAGGCAATGAGAGATAATATGCTTTACAAAGCCATTTATAAATAATTCATCAGAATCCAATGTAGCTATTCGCTTTTAAAAATCATCCTACTAAATCATCCTCAGGGATGATTTTTTTTTGCCTACTCCTCCCGTACTTTGTCTAAGTAAAATTTAAAAAAATGAAAGAGAAATTAATCATTAAAATAAAAGGACACCTTGATGAAAACTGGAAAGACTGGTTCGATGGTGTTGAAATCTGCTACGAAGAAAATGCAACTGTGTTTATCTGTGATAATAAAGACCAGGCTTATGTCCATGGAATCCTGAATCAGATTCGGGACTTAAACCTGAAACTTATATCTGTAAATCCTTATTAATTAATCAAATAAAATTAAAAGTCATGAAAAGACAAATACTCAGAAGACGGATATCAACGATTTCATTTTTCCTGTTCCCTGCCACATTTGTTTATTTTTCACCTTATGTGATTGTAGATGCCAGTGCAAAAGGAATTATATGCGGAAGCTTCTTTATGTTCATTCTGCTATTTATTGGAGCTTTGTTTTTTGGCAGGGCCTTTTGTTCTTGGGCATGTGGATTGGGAGCTGCACAAGAAATATTATCACCACTAAAAAAGAATTTTGCGATAAAAGGAAGAATAATTAAGTGGCTGATTTGGATTCCCTGGATTACCACAATCATTATTCTTGCAATACGTCATGAGGGATATCATGAAATAAATCCCATTTATAGAACTAACCATGGTTTTTCATTGGGAAGTATCTACACAGCAATAGCTTATATGTGTGTGCTGTTTGTGTTACTCATTGCTCAGTTTATGGTTGGCAAACGCTCTTATTGCAGACACATTTGTTGGATTGCCCCTTTTATGATTCTCGGAAGAAAATTACAAAACCTTCTAAAAACCCCATCTCTGAAACTAGTCAAAACAGATAGTCCCTGTATTAATTGTAAAAAGTGTACAAAAAATTGTTTGATGGGATTGGATGTTGAAAATATGATTAACACCAACAAAATGGAAAATACCGAATGTATTCTCTGTGGAACTTGCGCGGACGTATGTAATAAAGAATGTATAAAACTAAAGTTTCAATAATTTATAACTAAAAAATAATCATCATGAAAAATCAAAATTCACAGCAAACAGCTCATCAATCCCGATTGCTATCGGGAGCTAAAGCAAAAGTTGAATTTCGAATTCACATCATCAATTACATCGTTATCAATACAATATTTGCAGTTATTAACATAACTCTTACTCCCGGATATTTATGGTTTATATGGCCTCTTTTAGGCTGGGGTATTGGCATTATTCTTCATGCTATAAAAGTCTTTTATTTTGGAAATACAAGCATCAGGAAGCGAATGATTGAAAAAGAAATGGAGAAACAAAACCATATGACAAGATGATGGGATATCTATTTCAGTTTAAAAACACTGAAATCAAATTATCATGAAAAAAATAATACTAATGATCTCGGTTATGTTTCTAGTGGGCAATTTATATGCACAAGAAAGTGAAGCATTATTAAACAATGACAAACAGTCTAAAACAAGTATTACAGGTTTTGGTGGCCCGTTAATATTTGCTACTCATATCAACAATGAATTAGGCCTTTCTATTGGAGGTAAAGGCGGGGCTGTATTTAATGAAAAATTTGCATTTGGAGGTATTGGTTTTGGAATGGTAAGCCCTCCTGGATTTTCAGGTAATAATCTATCAGATAATGTAAACACCCCAATGGAAATGACCTTTGGTGCAGGGGGGATTTTCTTTGAGTATATTCTCAAATCCGGTGATTTTATTAAATTCTCTTTTCCTCTTAATCTTATGGCTGGAGGAATAAATATTTATGAAAGCGGTATGGAAACAGAGATAGAGTCTTCTGCCTTTTTCATTTTTGAACCCGGAATTAGCATTGACTTTAAGCTTTCAGAACACTTCACCCCATCAATTTATATGTCATACAGACAAGCACTTGGCAGCTCATTAATTAATCTTGAGGATAAAGATATTTCAGGATTGAATATAGGATTGATGTTAAAATTTGGAAATACAAGAACTAAAAACTATTAAAAATTATACCATGAAATCTACATTTAAAATAGTAACGATTTTAGGAAGTCCTCATGATGGCAAATCAAATACAAAAGCTTTGGTTGAAGACTTTGTAGAAGATATGAAAAATGAAGGCCTGGAATTAGAACATGAAGTAATTGCCCTGGGCCGAAAAAAGGTAGAACCTTGCAAGGGTTGTTGGAACTGCACTTATAAAAGGCCGTGTCCAATAAAAGATGACCTGGGAGAAATCAAGCTTAAAATGATCGATTGTGATATGTTAATTCTGGCTTCTCCGGTTTACACAAACCAAATAACTGCTCAAATGAAGGCCTTTTTTGACAGACTATTTACATGGTGTCATATTTATCCATTACTTGGAAAATACAGTTTAAGTGTGGTTACTACCGGTAACGATGGACATAAGGAAACCGCTTCATTCCTGGAAAAAATGTTAGCTACTTACGGTACATTTTCATTTGGAAGTATTACAAGCATAGGAGCATTTACACCAGGATTCTTCCCCTGGAGGGAGCATAGCCGTTTTAAAAATAAAAAAATGGCCAAAAAAGTTGCCAGTACTATTTTAAACGGGAAAATGCCTGCAAGAAGAAGAATTCAAAAGAAGATTTTTCGTACAATGAAATTGAAAATGACCGGGATTCATACAGTAAACTGCCTGCAATATGGAAACCTTGAGGGGCAGCCAAAACCAAACCCTGTGCGGGTTAAATTAATGAACAAGTTCTTTAAGAAATTAAATATTACAAATGAGCAATTGAACAAGTGGGCAGGATTTCTGGCTTTTGAACTAGCCTGGTGGCGAGATCGAAATTGGTTAGATTCAAAATCGCTTAAACAATTAATGGACAAACCGATTCCTGAAAATTTTAATGTCTCTTCAAGATTATTAAACCATAATTAAGTAAAAAGATGATAAAGATGAAAATAATTGCAATTTGTGGTAGTCCACGCAAAGGGAACACCTACAGCGTACTTGATAACATAAAAAAAAATTTCCCGGATATCGATTTCAAAATACTAATGCTCAAAGATTTAAATTTTGAAATGTGTAAGGGGTGTTATAGCTGTGTTATGAGAGGAGAAGAGAAGTGCCCCTTAAAAGATGACCGGGATATGCTTGTTAAAAAAATGACGGAAGCCGATGGAGTTATATTCTCATCTCCGGTTCACTCGCACATGGTTTCAGCGTTTATGAAGAATTTCTTTGACCGATTCGGGTATCTGGCCCACCGTCCGCAGTTTTTCGATAAATATTCAATGTCTTTAACAACCGGGTCGGGTTACGGGGCAGAATTTGCTCTTCAGTATATGGATAAAATGGCTAAAGTATTTGGTTTTGAAGTCGTGCCGTCACTTAATCTTAACATCAGATCCGGAAAGCAAAGCGAACAAGCTGTCCAAAAGAATAAGGAAAAAACCATCGCGACTTTTTAAAGTATTCATTTCCGGAATTAAAAAAGGGGTAAGGACAAAACCAACAATGAATTTTTTAGTTCCGTTTCATATTTTTAAATTGGTTTCTGAACTTGATGCAAAAACGTTTACAGCCGACTTTGAATATTACAAGGACAAGAAAGAGTATTATTACGACACTAAGATTAGTCCTTTAAAAACCTTTATTGCAAAAAGAATAGCACGAAAAGAAATATTAGGATAATGGCAACAAAATTCAGAAAAAGCCCACCCGTGTGTCTTTTCATTTCAATTGGAAGGTTGCTGATCGGGAAACTAAAGTTATCAAAACAGTACCTTAAGGATACTGTAAAAATGGAAGATGGCCAGGAATTCACCATTTTCAGGCACATCACTGTTTTTCCTGCGAAAGATATTGAACAAGCTGTTACATTTATCGTCCGGTTCAAGTTTGCCAAATTATCGCACAATGCAAACCAGTTCGCCTCAATAATCCCCATGTTGCTAATCACCGGCTTTCCGGGCTTTCAAACCAAAATGTACGCGGTAAACAAAGAAAATGGTTATTGGCAGGGAATGTACCAATGGGAATCCTTAGGGTATCTGGAAGAATACAGGAAGTCGTTTGTGTTTAAAGTAATGAATAAGAGAGCTATTCCTGAAACAATAAAGACCATTCAATATGAGAACAAATCTTTGGATAATTTTATTAGAGAAAAGGTTATCAACATATAAAGATCGCACAACATTTTGATAAAATAATTATAGGGGAGTGCTGAATATTAAGGTTTTCACCCTGTTCAAAGTACATGCCGTTTTAATAGAAAATCGTTTTGAAATGCCACACAATTAATACCACCAAACGTCAATCTAAAAAAATTGAAAAAGTTCCCAATTTGATTTATAACTTGTAGTCGGAATCACTACAAATGCGTTCATCATTTTTATGTTTCACTTCACTTCTCTTTTCAAATCCACTACAATAAATATATTTGCATGCCAAATGGGGAAAAAGCACAAATACATATATTCCTTTAAATACGACATTCATAACAGCGATTTATGTAAATTGGAATCGAGACAATTATTTGGGAAAGAAGAAAAAAACAACCTTCTGTTTTCCGATTATAAAGTCAATCCTTCTGTCAGTCCCTTTATTAAAACCAGATTTGAAATAATTTTATACTCAGAAGATTACAGACAATTACTGAAAAACATCGAAGAACAGAATATTCAAACGAACGGGTTTAAAGCAGAATATTTGGTTTTAAATGGTGATACAACAGCTTATCCTGAACGACTAAAAAAGCTAAAAGATGTTGGGTTTTGTATTGAAGGAGATCCTGATTACAAGACCCCATCGATTATTTATTCCATTTGCCACCATAAAAACCGGTGGTACTTTGGAATTCTTAAAAAACATAACAGCGACTGGTTTAAACACAGGAAAAAGCCACATTCTTTTAGCAGTGCCATAAACATTGATATTGCAAAAACACTGGTAAGTATTGCATCAAAAGGAAATAAAAAAACTCAATTGCTGGACGCATGTTGTGGTGTTGGAACAGTAATGCTGGAAGCTTGTTTTTCAGGATTTAAAATAGAAGGTTGCGATATTCACTGGCGAGCCTGCCAAAACACCAGAAAAAACCTGGCCCATTTTAATTATTCTGCCAATGTTTATCGTACCGACATTAAAGACCATACGACAAAATACGATGCAGCAATTGTTGACCTTCCTTATAATTTATATACCTTTTCAAACGATTCAATAATATCAAACCTAATAGAATCAACGGCAAAATTAGCCGGAAGAATAATTATAGTTTCTACTTCAGATATTAAAGCCTTAATAAAAAAAGCAGGATTGAAAGTTTCTGATTCTTGCACTGTCGAAAAAAAAGGGAAGAAATTTGCCAGAAACATATGGGTTTGTGAAAAAATTTAGCACCTTTTAAATGATGGTCAACATTGAACCAGGCTTACTTATTCTTCATTTTTCCAATTCCTAGAATAATAAAAACTAACAAAAGAATCATTACCACAATAAGTATCACTCTTAAAAAGTACATAGACAGTTTATATTTTGTTTTGTTTCGAAGCTAAAGATAATCCAATTTCTCTGGTTCAATTATACTCCTTTGAATTATATTTTTTTACAGAAATAGCCGAGTAATAAATAAATTAAGGAAAAGATTCTTTTGCTTCATTGCATTGCGCTCAGAAAGACAACGAGTTAGTTTAAGAAGGACTTTAGGATAAGGGTGGTTTAGCGGCTACGCCGCTAAACCACCCTTATCCTAAAGCTAACACTCCACAAAGCCTGTCATTCCGCATCGCAGTAAGGAATCTTTATTAATTTACTCGGACAGTAATGATTTTTAATTTCGATTTTAGGAACTACAAACCGTTAATGAAATGTTGAAAAATATACCCGTTCATTTTTATGATTAAAACACCATTATTTTATCTTTAAGCCAATCATAAAACTTAATCTTTTCCACATGAAGAATATTCCTGTTTTAACTGTTTCGGGCTTATCGCTAGCTGAAACGTACGAGGCTGCACTAATAAACTTATACGAAAATGGCACACGTTTTAAAACCCAATATGACAAACCCGGAGATCCGCTTAGTATCGATTGCACAATGAATATGACTATTGAAGAGCCTGAAACTGATCCGATGATTCACATGGCTTTTCCCGGAGGTGTTGACGATTTAAAGGAATATGTACTGGAACTGAAAGGATACAAAGACCATTGGGTAAAAAATATAAATGACGAAAGCGATACACGTTGGGAATATACTTACCATGGTCGAATAAAGGATTATGGTGTCTGGAAAGAACTGAATGATGGCAAGTCGGAAGAAGTTGGACCGTTTAAGGTCGATCAGATTGAAAGTGTGATTGATAAACTTTCGAAACAACCTTTTACCCGTCAGGCGCAAATGATTACATGGATGCCAAACCTTGATAACGATTGTTACGATCCTCCCTGTTTACAATCGTTATGGTACAGAATTTTGGAAGATGAAGAGGGAGTTTACTGGCTAAATTGTAATATTCGTTTCAGAAGTAACGATGCCTGGGGAGCAAGTTTTATGAATATGTTTGGATTTATTCAGTTTAACAAAGAAGTAATTGCTGCAGAAGTTGCCAAACGAACCGGCAAAACTGTAAAACTTGGCCGTTTAAACTGGCAGGCTGATTCTTACCATATTTATGGTAAAGACATTCAGGCAGCAAAAGAAAGGTTATTTGACCGAGTTGGCGATATGCCTTTCGAAGAACGAACCATGCCTTTTAATGATCCGTTTATCCGCGATATGTACGATCAGGCTGAGCCTGTGATTATTGAAAAGATTAAGGTGTTTGATGCCAAACACTAGATTATAGATTTTTCAAAAACCAACCAATTATTTTTATAAGCGTCAATCAGTTTTCTGTTTGGCGCTTTATTTTATATTGCCAAAATCATGCTTTTCCAAATTCATGTTAATTTAAACTTTAACTTACATGGCATTGTTTTTGTTTTAAGCGACAGAACTAATCCTTCAAATTATGAAAAAGTTTCTCTTAACTTCCATAATCCTGATATTAATAATTAACTGCAAAAGCCAATCTATTGATTCGTACTTAGAAAGTCAGAATTCCGGTAGCTTTCACAAAATTTATTTACATACTGACAGAGATTTTTATTTTAAAGGCGATACTTTGTGGTTCTCAGCTTATCTGCTTGATGCAGCGGAACAAACTTTCAATTTAGATACCTGTAATTTATATCTGGACTTCCATTCTCAGGAAGGTGAGCTTATTTTTAAAGAAATATTTCTTCTGACAAATGGCTTTGCTGAAGGATTTTTAAGTTTTAACAATAAAATACTGAGTGAGGGAAATTATATTTTAAGAGCACATACTGATAATATAAAACAACTTGGAAACGAATACTTTTACAGGAAAAGTATTCAGATTAGTGAAGTCAAAAGCAATTTAAATCAACCGGACACGGTCACAGCTGAAAACAGAAAGATTTATATTGATTTTTTTCCTGAGGGAGGATTTTTGCTCGATGGACAAATCAGTCAATTGGCCTTTAAAGCTTATGATGAAAACAATATTCCTGTAAATGTAAAGGGAAGGCTTAAGATTGGTTCAACGCAAAAGGTTTTACAATTCTATTCAGAATACAATGGAATGGGAAGGATTTATTTTATTCCCGATTCAAAAGAAAAATATAAAATTGAAATTGATAACTTCAAATTGGCAAAAGCCAAAATTCCTGAGATAAAAGAACGGGGCGCCAAAATAATGGTAACCAAAATTAATAAAGATGATTTAAGATTTTCCATTGTAACAAACCTTACAGAAGAACAGTATTACGTTGCTTTCATACATCGTGGAAACGGAAATGGTTATTTTCAAGTGAATGTCGGACAGAGCGGAAGAACAATTAAGGTTTTAAAACAGAATCTAAGACCGGGAATTAACAGAATTATACTTTTAAACAATCAGTTTGAACCTTTATCTGAGCGATTATTCTTTTTAAACAGTTCTGAAGAAATTATGAATCTAACTGTTACCCCATCAAAGGACGAATATAAAACACGCGAAGAAATAAATTTGGATTTAAAGCCTGCTTCAAAATTAGGAAAAAACGAGCTTGCACGCTTATCGCTGGCCGTTGTTGACAAAGAATTTTTTGACAAGGGAGTATCACAAAATATACACTCTTATCTTTTACTCGATTCAGAATTAAAAGGTCAATTGGGAAATACCTCAGATTATTTTATCAATACAAAAGAAATCAGCGCTGAAAACAAATTGGATTTATTAATGCTTTGTAATGGTTGGAGCAATTATATTTGGAACGATAGAATTAATAAAGAAATTGATTCAAAATTGCAGATAGCGGGAATCAATATTCATGGAAATGTAACCCGGAATTTATCTAAAAAACCTTTGGTAGGTACAGATGTAATACTTAATCTTTCCAACGAAATTGTTGGGGCACTGGAAATAACTCAAACCGATGAATTTGGAAATTTCGAATTTGAAAATGTTGATTTTATCGATACTGCTTTGGTACTTATTCAGGCGTTAAATCACCGCGAAAAAAGTAATACCTCTTTACATGTGAAATATGCCGGAATGGACCCTTCTCCAATTTCGGCCAAAGAGTTGTTGGATCATAAAGGACTTTCCCGTATGCCACTTTCTTTATATCGCCGGAAATACTTAAACGAACAAAAACTCGGTGAGTTTTATCCTGACCGCAATTCTCAAATTATTGAAGAGATTCAGGTAGTAGCTAAAAAAAATGAAGAAATGGATGACGGACATTTTAGATTATATAAATCACCGGATCACTCAGTAAAAGTTGAAAACAATGCCTATTACAGCAACATTTTTCAGTTCCTGACCGGGCGGTTTCCCGGAGTAAGAGTTGAGGGGAAAAAAGTTATAATACGGGGAGTTAGTTCCTTTTATGGCAGTTCAGATCCCTTGTTCCTGATAGATGGAATTCCAATAGATGTAGAAAATATTGACATGATTTCGATGCATGATGTTGATAAGGTAGAGGTACTAAAGGGTTCCAATACTGCAATATACGGGTCGAGAGGTGGCAATGGAGTAATATCAATTTTAACAAAAAAAGGCGGGGAATACTCAAATGAAATCAAAGAAATTCCCGGTACTTATATGAATAAAATCAAAGGTTTTCAAATCTACCGCGAGTTTTATTCTCCTGTTTATACAAATGAGAACATACAATCTGAAATTCCTGATTACCGGAGTACATTATACTGGAATCCAAAAATTGTTCTTGGCAAAAAAGAAACAAACGTTTCATTCTTTTCTTGTGATAATATCTCGCGTTACGCAGTTATTGTTGAAGGACTTACGACTTCAGGAAAAATTTGTTTGGGAGAAGCTTTTTTTGATGTAAATGAAAGGCGGTAAATTTTCGAACAGCACTTTTTTATCATCTACATTAATAATTCTGCTTTCTCGTATATTGCAATATTTTGCAGCTTTCCCAATTCAACTATTAATTGTACTTTTGCACCTCAAATTTTAGGTAGAAAATTCAAGATGAGCAAAGTGGAGATTCCGAGCAAATACAACCCGGTAGCGGTTGAAGACAAATGGTACAAATACTGGATGGACAATAAATATTTCCATTCAACACCCGACGAGCGCGAACCTTATACAATTGTAATCCCACCACCAAACGTAACCGGTGTTTTACATATGGGGCATATGCTTAACAATACCATTCAGGATATTCTTGTGCGCCGTGCACGCATGATCGGGAAAAATGCATGTTGGGTGCCGGGACCAGACCATGAATCAATTGCGACTGAAGCAAAAGTTGTAAATAAACTAAATGCTGAAGGAATCGACAAGTATGACCTAAGCCGTGATGAGTTTCTGAAACACGCATGGGACTGGACAGAAAAACATGGTGGAATTATCCTTGAACAACTAAAAAAACTGGGTGCTTCATGTGATTGGGATCGCACTGCTTTTACAATGGACGAAGCCCGAAGCGAATCGGTAATCAAAGTTTTTGTAGACTTGTTTAACAAAGGATTGATTTACCGCGGAGTGCGTATGGTGAACTGGGATCCTTCTGCTAAAACTGCCCTTTCGGATGAAGAGGTGATTTATAAAGAAATGCAGGGGAAATTGTACTACCTGAAATATCAGATAGTAGAAGATAATACCCCCTCTGACTCCCCCGAAGGGGGAGAAAACTCCTTCCCCCTTGGGGAAGGCAGGGATGGGGTCAATTACTTGACAATTGCAACTACCCGTCCTGAAACTATTCTTGGTGATACAGCGGTTTGTGTAAATCCAAACGATGAAAGATTCACACATTTGATTAGGAAACGTGTTCTGGTGCCTTTAATCAATCGTTCTATACCAATTATTTCGGATGAATATGTAGACATGGAATTTGGTACAGGATGTTTAAAAATTACTCCTGCCCATGATATTAACGACTACGAAATTGGATTAAAACACAACCTTCCAAGCATCGATATATTTAATGACGACGGAACATTAAACGAAAAAGCTGAATTGTTTATTGGTGAAGATCGTTTTGATGTGCGTGATAAAATTGTTCCTGAACTGGAAAAAGCAGGAAATCTTGCAAAGGTTGAAGATTATACCAACAAAGTAGGATTCTCTGAAAGAACTGATGTTATTATCGAACCAAAACTTTCGGCACAGTGGTTCTTAAAAATGGAAGAGTTGGTTAAGCCTGCGTTGGAAAATGTAATGAACGATACCATTAAGTTTCATCCGGCAAAATTTAAAAATATATACAAGCACTGGATGGGGAATATTAAAGACTGGTGTATTAGCCGTCAGTTGTGGTGGGGACACCAGATTCCGGTTTACTATTTACCTGATGGAAATTATGTTTGTGGCGAAAATGCGGAACAAGCTTTAGAGCTGGCAAAAGAAAAATCCGGCAATTCAGAATTGACAATTTCTGATTTAAAACAGGATGAAGATGCGTTGGATACCTGGTTCTCCAGCTGGTTGTGGCCTATTTCGGTTTTTGATGGAATTCGTGAACCTGAAAACGAAGAGTTTAATTACTACTACCCAACATCTGATTTGGTAACTGCACCTGATATTATTTTCTTCTGGGTAGCCAGAATGATTATCGCAGGTTATGAATACCGTGATGAATTCCCATATAAAAATGTATATTTCACTGGAATGGTTCGCGATGCACAGCGTCGTAAAATGTCAAAGAGTTTGGGGAATTCGCCTGATCCACTTGATTTAATTGCAAAATACGGTGCTGATGGGGTTCGTGTTGGAATGTTACTTTGTTCTCCTGCAGGTGGCGATTTGTTATTCGATGAAAGCCTGCCGCAACAGGGAGCCGGTTTTTCAACTAAAATCTGGAATGCATTTAGATTAGTAAAAAACTGGGAAGTTTCTTCAGAAATTAAACAACCGAAGCATTCAAAATTGGCTGTCGAATGGTTTCAAAATAAATTGGGTGAAGTAGTTGAAATCTTAAATTCTCAATTCGAAAGTTTCAGAATATCGGAAGCTTTAATGACTGTTTATACAACAGTTCGTGATGAGTTTTCGGGATGGCTTTTGGAAATGGTAAAACCGGCTTACCAGCAACCGATTGATGCTAAAACTTATGCTGAAGTTGTTGAATTGTTTGACCAGATGTTGCGTTTAATGCATCCGTTTATGCCATTTATTACCGAAGAAATCTGGCAATTACTCGAAGAAAGAAAAGAAGGTGAAAGCATTATGATTTCACAACTTCCTGCAAATATTAATTACAACAAAGAATTTTTAACTGCTTTCGAAGATGTAAAAGAAGCAGTTTCAGGAATCAGGAAAATTCGTAAAGAAAAAAATATTGCATTTAAAGACGAAGTTGCTTTTGCTGTACAAAAAGGCGACAAAGGTTTTGATGCCCGGTATAACAGCATTCTGGTAAAACTTGGAAATCTGTCGGAATTTGAAGAAGTTAAAGAAGAAGTGAACGGAGCTGCTTCGTTCAGGGTAAAATCTACCAACTTTTATATTCCTTTAGACGGATTTATTGATGTTGCAGAAGAACTGGCAAAACTGGAAGAGGAATTAAAATATACAAAAGGATTCCTGAATTCGGTAATGAAAAAACTGGGCAACGAACGCTTTGTAAACAATGCTCCTGAAGCAGTTGTTGCCAAAGAAAAAGCGAAACAAGCTGATGCCGAAGCCAAAATTAAAGTATTGGAAGAGCGTTTAGCTTCAATGAAATAGGATTAATATTAGTCATAGTATGACTCTGAGTCTTGCTATGACTAAATCAATTTTAATAGTTAAAATTCAGGCGCAATCCACCAAAAAAATGCTCATCCGGTTCAACTTCCTGTCTTTTTAACCATTGAAGATGAATGGAGAAAAATACCCATTTATTTAGTTGATGACTGTTATAAGCTTCACCTGCCCTCTCAGGTTTTATTTTTTCATTTTCAAATGTTTCAGCATAACCCATTCCTACATTAAATTCCCGTTTGAATAAGGGTTGTTTAAATCCAATTCCTGTACTCCACGCTTTGTGAATACCATGAAATGCCGACAACTCATTTTCATTCTGACCATATCGGCCAAAAATAGTAAAGGTGTTGGCAAAAAGCTGGTCGAACGAAATACCAAAACCATAGCTACTTCGTGCAAAAGGATGCTCAAATCCCATAACTCTAAAATTGGCCTGCCACCCTGTTTCAGGAAACAAACGGAATCCTGTTTCGAGAAACTGAGTATGATTTTTGATCAGGTCAATCTCATTGTTGTCGGCCATAGCTCGCCCATACTGAATATAAAAACGACTTAAAAAAGCAGTTCGAAAATTGATACCCGGACTATTAAAATACAGGGGCAGAACAGGATTGTTGACAAAAACTCCGGTTAAAAACTGTGAGGTTTCATCGTTGGCATGCAGGTTATTGTCGTAATAGTTGGTTAAGTCAATTTTACCCACTGTTACCGTAAAAATATCTTTTAAAGCCTTAAACTGTGTCCATGCTTCAAGAATGGTAATTCGGTCAATGCCATCAACACTTGTTGTTCTTCCGGCATCGGCATTTAACACGGAAACATTTTGAATTTGTGCATCAGGACCATTTCCTCCAATCGCTTCCAAATCGAAAAACAGCAGGGCGTGTTTGCCAAAACTTGTAAAAGCAAAAATATCAAACGAACCTACCCCGTAATAAGGTGTGCTATGGTTTAACCCGGTTTGAACCGAAGCCGTTGCTACACCGCTAAATCTTAATTGTCCGGGTTGTTCCATTATTGCCTTCAACAAAGCATCCACCTGTTTTCTTTTTGAACGTTGTGCCTCAGGAATATTATCCCCTTCATGTTCCTCGAATAAATTAAATAACTGGTTGAAAATAGTCGTATCTTTTTGAATAGAGTCGTTGGGTTCAACTGTAATCGCTGATGATGAAAATATAGTTTGCAAAAAAATACAAATCAAAAATATTATTCTTTTATCCATACTTTTATTAGAAACTTTAATTCACGATAAAACCGATGTTTTAAGTTACTAATTTTACTTCAGAAAAACAGAATTGAAAAATGGATTGAAACAGAGTTTTAATTCGAGCTCAGCCAAAAAACTATTCTTTTGAAAAGAACATTTCCTTTTCTATTTTTGAATAACTAAATCAACTTACAATGCAACTATCCAAATTGGTATTTTTAAGCTTTTTACTTTTTGTTGTTTCCAATGCAAATTCTCAAACTGAAATGGTTCCCTTTCCGATTGATTGGGAAGAATTCCCCAATGGAGAAATCAACCTTTCATTTGCGCTTGAAAAACCAGCTGGGAAAGATGGATTTATAAAAATTGAAAATGGCCATTTTGTTAAACCCAACAGTAAAAGGTTTAGAATTTGGGGCGTTAATTTAACCGCCGGTGCCTGCTTTCCCGAAAAAACAGAAGCTCCAAAAGTTGCGGCATTTCTTTCTGCAGCTGGAATTAATGCGGTCAGATTTCATTTTTTAGATTCAAACTGGGGAGCTGACAAATCCTTGTTCGATTACAACTTAGATCATACACAGGCCTTTAATCCTGAACAAATTGACAAACTCGACTACTTTGTGGCCGAGCTCAAAAAACAGGGTGTGTATTCCAATTTCAACTTAAACGTTGGCAGAAACTACCGAAAAGGTGATGACGTTCCTTATTACGATTATTTAGGTCTGGCAAAAGGAACCACACTTTTTAATGACAGAATCATTGAACTACAAAAAGATTATGCAACTCAGCTTTTAACCCACAAAAATACTTACACCGGCAACCAATACAAAAATGAACCGGCTTTGGCTTTTATCGAAATTGTAAACGAAAATTCTTTGGTTGAAGCCTGGTTTACCGGCCGATTAAATGGCGATCACAATTCAACAGAAACAAGTACCTGGTCGGGAATCCCAAAATATTATGCCGATGAACTGACAAAAAAATACAACGAATGGTTGGAAAAGCAATTTTTCGAAAACGAATTAAAAGCATATAAAAAAGAAATCGATGTTGCCGCCGATTCCCTTGTTCCCCGTTTGAAAGAAACAGAATTTAATACCGCTTCTGATAAAAGATTTATTACAGAAGCAATGTTTATCATCGAAACTGAAAAAAACTTTTACCGTGCGATTTATAATCATTTAAAAGAAACAATCGGGGTAAACCAGCTTGTGGCTGCTAACAGCGACCACAATCATTACAAAAGTGGCAATGCTTTGCTTTCGGCTACCTCGAAATTGGACTTTGTTGATGGTCATGTGTACTGGCAGCACCCTAAATATTTTAAAGATCAA
Source organism: uncultured Prolixibacteraceae bacterium (assembly GCA_913063265.1). GTDB lineage: Bacteria > Bacteroidota > Bacteroidia > Bacteroidales > Prolixibacteraceae > Draconibacterium. Next base: position 24,658 of record CAJXZG010000065.1, read on the forward strand.
ACGACAGGCAAAAATACTTTTAGCATAGATAACTTACCAATGGTTGACGATCCAACCTGGTCGACAGTGGCTCAACTTTCGCGTTCGGCAGTTGAAGGTAAACCATTTACAGTTTCTGAAACAAATCACCCTTATCCAAATGAATATTCTTGCGAAGGATTTATAACACTTGGAGCATATGGCCTTTTACAGGATTGGGATGGTATCTATTTCTATACTTTTGAACATGGCGATCCTGCAGAATGGAAAAGCAAAAAGCCTAATTATTTTGATATATTAAATGATCCTGTAAAATTTGCGAACCTGGTTGCCGGTGCACTAATGTTTCAAAGAGGTGATGTGGATGCAGCAAAAACCACGGTTTACAGAAATTATACCCAAAACGATATTATAGAAGGGATAAGAGCAGATGCCGGTGAAAAACCTTTTTTTACCCCCGGATTTCCGGCTGAAACTCCATTGGTTTACAAAACCCGTATTCAGTCTTTTATTGGAGGTGAAAACGACTTCCCGGAAATAAATGAAACCAATCCGATTTTATCGGAAACCCGGCAATTGATGTGGTTCCCCAATGAAGATGGTATGATTAGATTAAGCACACCTCAAACCCAAGCTTTGATTGGCCATTCGAAAAAGTTGAATATATTTAAAACCAAAAACTTTCAGTTAAAACTGAATAACAAATTCGCTTCGGTTGTACTTACTTCATTAGATGGTAAACCTATTGAAAGTTCAGAAAAAATGTTACTTGCACTTACTTCAAAATCAATACTTAGCGGAGCAAAATGGAATGCTGACAGAACTTCACTCCTGGAATGGGGCGAACAACCTTTTGGAATAGAACCTGTTACCGGCAAAATTGAAATTACCGGAATAGAAAATGCAGAAACGATATTTTTTATACCTCTCGATGGCTCAGGAAAATCGATGGGCAAACAATTGCGGGCAACTTACGAAAATCAAAAATGGTCATTTGATTTAAGCAGGGTTCCTACCGTTTGGTACATTGTAGAGCGAAAATAGAAGATATAAAATATTGTGACAATCTTCTTAAATCATGTTAAATAGAGGGTTAAAAATTGTTGCACTTGCACAGGCTAAAAAGATTTACATATTTTTGAGCAGATTTATTTAACCTATGAAATTCACTGCTTTTTTATTATTGTTTGGCTTTTTACTTTCGGTTAGCGGTATTCTAGCGCAAGACGATGTTGATTTAATCGATCCGATGTTGATTAAACTTCAGGGAAGAATCATTAGTGCTGCCGATAGTTTACCGGTGCCATATGCAAACATTATCAATAATCGCACTCACAGTGGAACGATTACCAACACTGATGGCCGGTTTTCGCTCGAAATGTTAAATATCGACAGTTTGATAGTAACTTCTGTAGGTTTCGAAAACGGACTGATAAAAGTACCTTCAAATTATACCGGTTACGGAACGATTACTTTTACTTTGCTCCCCAGAAATTACGCAATTGGCGAGGTAGATGTAGCCGGTGAAAAACCAAAAGTTGATCTTGGCTTTGAAGTGGGCACAGCAAGCGATATTGCTCCTGAACTTCGGGGAGATGCTTTTAATGAGGCACCGCCAATAGTTGCAGCATTTTTTAATCCTATTTCGTACTGGCAATACTATTTAAGCAGAAAGGAAAAACGAAAACGTGCGGTGCGTAGAGAAATGGTTATTCAGAAAAACTGGGAAATGCATTCTCAAAACTACAATAAAGAAAAAGTAATGTTGCTAACCGGAATGAACGATTTGGAAGCCGATTCGTTTATGATTTGGTTTAATGGGCAGGATGTCCTCCCCTATCTTTCATCAGAATACCAGATACGTGCTACGGTAATTGAATATTTCCATTATTACAAAATTGAAAAAGCACAAGGAATAATAGAGTAATTCTACAACTCTTTAATCTTTAAGTTTCTCCATTTTACTTTTATACCTCCACCATCGTGAATTTGAAGGGCAATTGCACCTTTACCTTTGGCAATTTTATCATCATTAAAATCAACCATTTTTTTACCATTTAACCAGGTTGTTACCTGCCCGCCAACAACTCGTATCTTCATTTTATTCCATTCATCCGGAATTAAAATATTCTCCTTTTCATCGGGTATTTTTACCAACCACCCACGACCATATGATTCATAAACACCACCTGTGTCATGGTTTGGCGGAGCTACCTCAACCTGCCAGCCACTTACTTTTGTACCTTCAAAGGTCGAACGAAAAAATACACCGCTATTCCCATCGGCCTCTTGTAAAAATTCCAGTTCCAGTTCAAAATCATCGTAATTCTTCTCGGTAGACAGATATCCATAGGCTTTATCCGGACCACTTTCGCATACCAAAAGACCATCTTCAACATACCAAAGTTCTGTACCATGTTTTATCCATCCATCCAGATTTAAACCATTAAAAATAGTCTTACTTTTTTGAGCATTTGCAATGTTTGAAAAAGTAAAAAGCATAAAAATGAAAAGAATAAAATTGGTTTTCATAACAACTAAGAATTTAGATTTAAATTTTTTGAAAGGTAATAAACTCAAAACAATCGGACAATAAAAAAGCCGATGACTTTCACCGGCTTTTATAATCGCTATATTTCTTTTAAAAGTAAACTTCAACCGTCACACTTTCCCGATCAAAACCTTTGTCTTTTAAAATTTCCATTGCATCGAAAATCATATCACTGTTTCCACAAAGGTAAAAACAGGTATTTTTTTCAAAATCAGCAGTTTTTAAATATTCGGTTAATCTCCCTTTAAAATCACCTTTTTCATCACGAGAAGCACAAACCGTAAAGCGGTCTCTGTCATAGTGATCAATTTCATACGCTTCATTGGCATAACGTACTCCGTGAATTACCTTATAATTCAATCCTTCGAACGTTTTAACCATACTGTGAAAAGGTGCAATACCTGTACCGCTTGCAATAAAAATATGTTGGTGAGAATCACGTTTTTTTTCATCAAGTACAAACTTTCCGAATGGACCGTGTACTTCAACTACATCACCTTCTTTAAGATTTTTAAGCTTTGGCGAAAAATATCCGCCGTCAACTTCCTTTACCAGCACTTCAAGATTATCATCTTCTTCAGCACTGTATATTGAATATTCCCGACTTTGATAATCGCCCTGTATTGAAAGCGAAATATGTTGTCCGGCCGAAAACTTAAAACGACTTTTTGGCAAGGAAACAACAAAAGTGTGCTCTGTTAACTGACGTATATTTTCAACCTTGTAATAGTTGGTATCAATCTGTAATTCTGGCTTCATATCTATTTGCATGGTGTACTTTTTTATTTTCAGTCACAAAAATAATATACTAGAATTATTTAAAGACTAAAAGGTGTTTAATTCTTTCGGTTTTTTCAGATTATTAACCGATTATTAATACAATTGTTCATAATCGGCCGATAAATATAATTTACCCTGAATAGAACTTTTTTATGGAATACCAAACTAAAAAACATTTACAAATTGTTTAGAAATTGAGATAGAAGTCTTTAGTCAGGGTCTTATAATCCGAAGTATAATTTCCATCCAAATCATAAATTGTAAGTTCCTCCTCTTTATGAGCTTTTTTTATTTTTGAAAATTCCATTAAACATCGGTTTGCCTGCACTCCTGATTTTGGAAATACCAGAGTTGTACGGGTTAAAAACAACCCGACATTATTTGCCAACTTAATAAATTCTGTTTTTGAAAGTGTGGGAAGAATAACTGCAAACCTACCAGACTTGCTCAAGAGGGATGAAACTCCATTTACTAATTCTTTAAAAGTCAGGGAATCGGTATGGCGGGCTGTGGTTTGTGCTTTTTCTTTCTTTTTGATGCTGTTTTCAAAAAACGGAGGATTGGAAACGATGAGATCAAATTTTTGATTTGAGAAATTTACAAAATTCTGAAAAGAAATATTTTTAGTTTCTATTTTATCTTTCCAGGGAGAATTTGCCACATTATATTTTGCTTCATTGGCTGCATTTGCGTCTATTTCAAGCGCAAGGATTCGGGCTTTTGTTCTTTGAGCCAGCATCAATGAAATTAAACCTGTTCCAGTTCCAATATCCAGGATATTTTTGTGATTTAATTTATTTACCCAGGCTCCTAAAAGTATTCCATCGGTGCCAACTTTCATGGCCGATTTTTCCTGAACTATTTTAAACTCTTTAAATTGAAAATAATTATTTTTACCCATTACATGATAAATCTTCTTAAACCATCTTTTAGCACTTTTACATTAAAATTCATTAATAAACCTAATTTGTAATTACCGAACTTTAAATAAGTTAAAACCTGAGCCATATGAACATCTGTAAATGCTTCAACTGTTTTAAGTTCAATAACTACCTTGTCTTCAACCAATAAGTCTATACGATAACCTTGGTCGAGCTTTATTTCCTTATAAATGACCGGCAGTGGAATTTCTTTTTCGACCTTCAAACCAGCCGAGTTTAGTTCAAAAAATAAACATTCTTTGTAGGCAGATTCAAGCAAGCCAGGACCTAGCGTTTTATGAACCTCAATGGCTTTTCCAATGATAATATTCGACAGTTCATTTTCATTCATAATGCTTAGTGTTTCTTAGTGTGTTCTTTGTGTAGCTTTGCGTAACAATAAAATTACACAAAGAATCCCAAAGAATGCTCAAAGAGCCACAAAGAATAAAATTTTAGAACTTTTCAAAAACTCCCAGCCCAAACAATGCAAAATCGTATTTTATCGGATCAATTTTATCCAACTCCCTTAGTCTTTGGGTTACTTCCTCAACTGCTTTCCAAACGTTTGATTTTCTTTTTAATAAACCCAGTTTGCGAGCCACGTTGCCCGTATGAACATCAAGCGGCAACATGAGTGCCGATTGCGGAATCCCATTCCATAAACCAAAATCCACTTTATTTTTATCCTTTCGTACCAACCATCTTAAAAACATGTTTAACCTTTTTGCCGATGCCCCTTTCACAACATTTGAAACATGCTTGCGGCTTCTCTCACCTTCCAACTCAAAAAAGACATTGTGAAAGTTTTCCAACGAAGATTTTACACTACCTTCTTTAGCAAAACCTTTTTCAAAAACCGTTTGCAAACCACCATGATTTATATAGATATTTTTTAGCGACCGGATAAAATAAATACAATCGGCACCATTAAAAGTACGATGTACAAATTGTTCCAGTTTTAATAAATCCGAATCGCTTGAATTGATTACAAAATCATAGGGCTGCTGTTCGAGCAAGGCCATAAGTCTTTTTGCATTGTTTATTATTGAAAGTCGGTTTCCCCAGGCTATAGTAGAAGTTAAAAAACCGGCAATTTCAATGTCTTCTTTTAAGCTAAAAAGTTTAGGAATCTGAATGGGATCGGACTCAATAAAAAAAGGTTGATTGTATTGCGCCACTTTTTCATCGAGAAAAGCTTTTAACTCCGATTTATCCATTAATAAATTTTTCTTTTTGAATAATTTTAAGAATCTCAGGCACGACTTTAGTCGGCAATAATACCATCTTTAATATGGATGATTTTATCCGAACTATCTGCAAAATTATCGTCGTGTGTAACGATAATAAAGGTCTGTCCAAAATCATCGCGAAGTTTAAAAAGCAATTCATGTAATTCATCACGGTTCGCAGAATCCAGATTTCCCGATGGTTCGTCGGCCAAAACAACAGTTGGATTATTAATAAGTGCCCTGGCCACTGCAACTCTTTGTTTTTCTCCTCCCGAAAGTTCAGAAGGTTTATGCTCCTTTCGTTCCGAAAGCCCAAGATAATTAAGCAGATCGCCTGCTCTTTTTTCGGTTTCGGTTTTAGATTTCTGACCAATATATGCCGGGATACAAACATTTTCGAAAGCAGTAAACTCGGGCAACAAATGATGAAATTGAAATACAAAACCAATTTCCTGATTTCGAAATGCTGCCAGTTCCTTTTCAGAAAATGCAGAAACATTTCTATCGTTAAAATAAATATGCCCACTATCCGGTTGGCTCAGTGTTCCAAGGATTTGCAGTAAAGTTGTTTTTCCTGCACCACTAGCTCCAACAATAGAATACACCTTACCCATTGGAATTTCAAGGTTTATCCCTTTTAAAACCTGCAAAGAACCAAATGATTTTTTTATGTTTTCTGCTTTAATCAAATCGATTGGCGATTATTTTTTTGAGGTGAATCAGAATCCGGCTTGTAATAAGATAAACCTAATCCTGAAATTTGTCTTTATCCAAATCTTTTGCAATATCTTCGGCTTCGTTATTCATTGAATTCCCAACGTCTTCCATACCTTTTTTAAGTTCGTCGGTTTCTTTCGTTACAGATGAAGCCATGTTATCCATCCCTTTTTTTATCTCATCGGTTTTCTTGGTGACTGTGGAAGTTACTTCATTAACTTCCCTTTTTATATCAGAAGAATAGTCATTAATCTCGCGTTGTATTTCGTTGGTGGCCTTTTTAAATTCACGCATTCCTTTCCCTAATGTTTTGGCAATATCCGGAATTGCTTTTGCACCAAAAAACAAAAGTGCAAGAAGAATAACCAACACAATTTCTCCACCACTTATAAACAGAATATAATTTGCCATTATTGTTGTTTTAATGCGCAAATATAACAAATTGAGTTATTGATTATTTCAAAATCAATTTAAAAGATGTGTAAAAGTTAATAAACGCAATTCGAACAAGAATTAAGTATTCTTATAATCACTGTTCCGATAACATCTCACGTAAAAAAAGGCCGTTTCTTTTCAGAAACAGCCTTTCTCAGTTTATATCGTAATCGATTGATTAAGCTTTTTTGCGAACCAGCTTTTTAACTTGTTTTGTTGCTTCATAAACAATTGGAGAAGCTACAAAAACAGAAGAATAGGTACCAATACCAATACCTACAAGCAATGCAAAGATAAATCCACGGATATTTTCACCACCAAAAATAAAGATGATAATCAATACAACCAACGTGGTTAACGATGTATTTAATGTTCTTCTTAAAGTATGATTCATTGCATCATCCATATTCACTTTTAAATCGCGTCTTGGATGAATATGAATGTATTCCCTGATACGGTCGTAAACAATTACCGAGTCGTTAATCGAGTAACCAATTACGGTAAGAATTGCTGCAATAAATGCCTGGTTAATCTCCAGTGAGAATGGAAGGAAACCATGGAACATTGAGAATACTCCAAGTGTAATAATGGTATCGTGTGCCAATGAGATTACACCTCCCAAACCATATTTCCAGTTGCTGAAACGCACCATGATATAAAGGAAGATGGCAATCAATGCTATTGTAATCGCGATTAATGCATCCTTTTTGATATCGTCGGAAATGGTAGGACCAACTTTTTGTGAACTTGTACGATAGTTTTCCGCAAAATCTTCGTAAGTCACATTGTTAAGAAATCCGCCTGCAACCAATCCCTGGTAAAGTGTTTGTTCAACTTCGTTATCCACACTTTCCGATAATTCATCGATTTTGTATTTTGTAGTAATACGAACCTGATTGTCTGAACCAAAAGTTTTCACCTCAGGAATAGCACCATCAAAAGCTCCGGTAAGGGCTTCCTGCACATCA
>CAJXZG010000066.1 GCA_913063265.1 uncultured Prolixibacteraceae bacterium
CCCAAAAATCAATCAAAACAAAAATGGAGCTTGTTCAGTATAAAAAATCAGTTAAAACTGTCTATTAGTTTTAACCGGTTTTTGATAGGTGCCTTTACTTCGGAAATAGCCTACCTAATTCCGTAGTAATGCATCTGCTATAAGGAAAAACATCATAAACAGATAGAGGAAGTTCAGTTTAAAAAATACCGGTCGTACTGCAAACTCTTTTTTTACAAACATTGAATTGGAAACAGAGATAAGCAGATAAAAAGTATACAACAAAAGTACAATCATGATTACCTGGTTGGTAAAAACAAAAAAGATTACCAGAAGTGCCGATGCCACAGTTGTTAAAATCCAGGTAAAAGTAATCCGCTTAATTTGCCCCTCATTAAATACCTGGTTTAAGCTTGGTAAACCGGCCAGTTGATATTGTTCGCCAAACATTAACAATAACAGCCAGAAATGCGGAATCTGACCTATAAAAAAGAAAGTAGCAACAATTAAAATAAGCTCTGAATTTAAACTTCCTCCTGCCCCTGCCCATCCAATCATTGGGGGCAAAGCTCCAACCATCGATCCAGGGATAACAGCAAATGCCGTGACTTTTTTTAAAGGAGTATAAACCAGATTATAGAAAAAAAGAGTAAGCCAGCTTAATATCAGGGCAGTTAGCGGATTGGTAATAAACAGAATTATTGTACCAAGAATTGCAAATCCTGCTGCCACTGCAAAAGCTCCCTTTCTGCTGATCTTCCCCGAAGGGATTGGCCTGTTTTGCGTCCGTGGCATTTGGGCATCAGTTTCACCCTCCTGCCAGTGATTTAAGGCACTTGAACTACAAGACATTAAAAATACTCCCAGGGCTAAAAATAATCCCTGCAAATCCAAACCACCAGTAAACATTACATATCCTGTAAACGCAGATAAAGCAATGGGCAAAGAAATACGTACTTTGCCCAGTTCCATGATTGTTTTATATTTTTCTTTCAATACTTACAATTCGTTTTTACTTCTATTTTAAAGTTTTCAGGTATTCGATAATATTGTCAATGTCATCGTCTGAAAGCTGGCCTTCATAAGAAACCATCAGCCCTTTCATGTAACCATCAACTACATCGGCGTTTGGATCATAAATCGACCTTTTAATGTATTCTTCATCGACAATTACCTGTCGTGTTTCTCTGCCGGTAACAACTGTATGTTCTGCTCCCCAAATTCCTTTATACGATGGTCCAACCAACTTGCTTCCGTCGATTGAGTGACAGGCGAAACAACCAATATTTTGCATTATCCGTTTTCCTGTATTTGCCGGCGTGTCCATTTCTGCCGATAAAACCACCTGAGTTGTATCAGTAATCCAGTCATTAAATGCTTCTGCTTCCATTACTTTAACCGTAGAATACATATATGAATGTTGAAGCCCACAGTACTCGGCACAAAATAAATCATAGTTCCCAACTTTTTGCGGTTCAAACCACATTGAATTATCTTCCAAACCCGGAACCATATCCTGCTTTACACGAAATGCAGGAATGTATAAACTATGCAAAACATCCAGGGCTTTGAGATTCAATTTAACCGGTTGATCTTTGGGCAAAAACAATGTGTCTGTTCTGCGGCCATTTTCATATTCAAAACTAAAATTCCACATCCGCCCATAAACGGTAACTTCCATGGCATCCTTTGGTGCATTTTTCATCGGTTTCCATCCTGCCCAACCATAATAGAACATTACCATGGTTAACAAAAAAGGAACTACTGTCCATATAATCTCGAGCTTCGTACTACCATGAATTTGAGTAGCTACAGGATGCCTTTTCCGATTGTATTTGTAAATGAAATAAATCATAACAACCGTAAGAGATATCAGGAAAAAGAATGAAACACCCAATATTACAAGGAAAGCCGTGTCAACTCCCTGGACAAAATTAGATGCGCGTGTAACTTCTGGACTATACATATGAGTTATCTATATAAATAATCTAAAAACGTAATTACTAACACAACAACGAATATGGCAAAAACAAAAGCAACCATCGCCACAATATATTTTTTATCGTATTTGAGATGCATAAAATAGGTCAAAACGAGGTAAGACTTTATACCTGCAAATAACAATGCTCCGGCAACTGTATAAGCCCCCAGTTCTATTTCGGTTATTGCTATTGAAGCAAATGTTAGAACAATTAAAGCCATTAAAACGATAACATACACTCGATATGGTACAATATGATGTTTTTCTTCTGACATATTTTTGACTTTATTAGGTTAATAAATAAAACAAAGGGAAAAGGAAAATCCAAATCAGGTCGACAAGGTGCCAGTACAATCCTGCATTTTCAAGTAAAGCTGCACGATTCTCATTTACGGTTCCTTTGTGAATCCGGTATGCAGCAACCAAAATAATTACCAGTCCGATAATAATGTGTAAAGCATGCAAACCGGTCATCACAAAATATAATCCAAAGAAAAGAATTTCTCCCTGACTAAAATCGTTTAATAAATGCTCGGAACCAGGCCATATCCCATGCGAAAATTTAACACCCCATTCGAAATATTTGTTGACAAGAAATACGATTCCAATAATTGTGGTTATAGCCAGTAAAGCCAAAGTCGCACCCTTTTTCTTGTACTGAAGTGTGCTTGTCGACATAGCAATGGTCATACTACTTACCAAAAGTAAAATTGTATTAACTGCCCCAATTGTTGTGTTTAATTCTTCTGCCGCCAAATGAAAAGCATCAGGATTTACATATCTGTACACTGAATAAACTACAAACAATCCTCCAAAAAGAAGCAGTTCGGTAAAAATGAACAGCCACATTCCAATCTTCGATGCTTCGGCATCATAGTGGTCATGTTCTATGTGTGCATTTTGTTCCATAAGTTCAGTTTTGCTTATTTATAGTTATAAGGTCCGTCATCTTCTGCAATAACCGGAATATCGTCAAAATTTTCAAGTGGTGGCGGCGAGGGAACAGTCCACTCCAGTGTTTTACTGTGCCAGGGATCCATTTCTGCCGGTTTACCTTTTCGGGCAGAACGAACAAGATTTACAACAATAATTACAAGTCCGGTTACCATTATCCAGGACCCAAATGTACTGAGGATATTTCCACTGTGAAATTCATCCAGATAATCGTAATAACGACGTGGCATACCAGCCATTCCTAAATAGAACATCGGAGAATATAAAGCCAGAAAACCTATAAAGAATACCAACCAACCGGTATTTGCCCAGCTCTTTTGATACATTCTTCCATAAATCTTAGGAAACCAGTAATGTATTGCTGCAAAAAATGCAAAACCAACACCACCAAATACAATATAATGAAAGTGAGCCACAACAAATGCCGTATCGTGAACATGCACATCTGTGGCAAGAGATCCTAAGACCAATCCGCTTAATCCGCCAATCATAAATACAAAAATAAACGATGCTCCCCAATACAGTGGGGTTTGTACATTAATTGCCCCCTTATACATTGTAGATATCCAGTTAAACACTTTTATCGCACTTGGTATAGCCACTATAAAAGTTAACAATGAGAAATAATACTGTGCGGTACCACTCATTCCTGCAGTAAACATATGGTGTCCCCAAACAAGATAACCCACAAAAGCAATTGCCATGGTTGATGCAATAATTGCTTTATAGCCAAAAATCTGTTTTTGTGAAAATGTCGGAATAATTTCTGAAATTGCTCCCATTGCAGGTAAAATCATTATGTAAACCGCAGGGTGCGAGTAAATCCAGAACAAATGCTGGTAAAGAATTGGATCACCTCCCAATGCAGGATCAAAGACTCCTATCCCGAAAAATCTTTCCAAAGCAACCAGAACCAGCGTGATACCCACAACCGGAGTTGCCAGTAGCTGAATCCATGCAGTACCGTATAGAGTCCAAACAAATAAAGGCAATTTCGACCATGTAAGTCCGGGGCAACGCATCCGGTGGATAGTAACCAAAAAGTTTAATCCGGTAAGAATTGAAGAGAAACCTAAAACAAATGCTCCAAAAATTGCCGGTAAAAGATTGGTCCCTGTTTTAAAACTGTAGGGAGCATAAAATGTCCATCCTGTATCAGGAGCTCCATTGCCAAACAAAAGTGCAGCTATAACTAAAAATACACCAATCATATACAACCACCAGGACAATAGGTTAAGCTTAGGGAAAGCTACATCTTTTGCACCAATCATTATTGGTAATAGAAAATTTCCAAAAATTGCAGGCAAACCGGGAACCACAACCATAAAAATCATGATTACGCCGTGCACGGTAAAAGTGGCATTATAAGTTTGTGCATCCATAATTGTTTTACCGGGTGCCAAAAGCTCAAATTTCATAGCCAGACCCAATAACACCCCAATAAAAAACATGGACATAATAGAATATAAATAAAGTAAACCGATCCGTTTATGATCGGTAGAAAAAATCCAGGCGAACAAACCTTTGTATTTCCCCTGATACTTTAAATAGTTTGCTTCGTTAGCAGCATGTTCATTTTGCATATAATTCAGATTAAATTTTTCTTTCTCTTAGTTCTAAACACCAGTACCAATAATAGCAGCACAGCAAAAAACATAATGATAGTGCCCGTAACTTTTGTAATGTTCATGACATAAGTTTGTCCAACCGGGTCGTAAGAATAACAATAGCGTAATACTTTATTCAAAGTTGGCCCCGATTGCCCTTTCGAAGCTTCAACAATTGCCATCTTCCATTCAAAAGGTAAAAAATACATCCCGTTTAAGTAACGTGTAATTTTACCTTCACTGCTTACCACTATCAAAGAAGCTGCATGCAGGTAATCGTTTCCGGTTCTTTTATATTTATATCCTGTTGCATTGGTAGCTTTTGCAATACTTAAACTATCGCTGGTAAAAAATAACCAACCTTTTTTTGCCTCTTCAACCTTATTGGACATCAGATTAAGATAATTTTCTTTCTTCCGGATTCCCAACTCTATGGTTTCCGTTGGATCGAAACTAATGGTAAGCACCTGGTACTCTTCACCCGGCACAACATCTGATTTGTCCATTACACCGGCAACTGCCTCCATTAACGGACTGCAAATTCCGGGACACCGATAATAAACAAAATTTATAACGGTAGGTTTATCAATTACATCTTTTAACCATACCTGCTCTCCATTTTCGTTTATAAGTGAAATTCCTTCAGGAAGATATTCATCCAAATGTTCAACCACACCTATTTCAACATCTTCATCACTTGCAGCAGGATTAACCACAGCCTGGCTGTGTGAAGCAAATGAAGACAATAATATTAGCAGTAAAAGGCTAATTGTTAATATTTTGGCTTTTAAAGTTTTGTTCAAGTTACTCATGTTAAACACATAAACCCTGATGAGAAAAAAGTTTTTCATTGTAAGAAACCACAAAGAGCCATTAATGTTTAATAAGAATCGGGATTCTGTTGTTTTTTTTTGAAATAACATTTCTAAGTACATTTTTTTTGATTATCCTGAACGGCTTAAGTTACTTATTCCAAATTAAAAATTTGTAATCTTAGATATAAAATCTCAAGTTTTTTGAAGATTAAAAAGGTATAAATGTATTAACCTACCAATTCTGATAAGGTTCTAAATTCCAGCCCGGTTATTCAGGTCTTTAATCCATAGCTTATTTAGAATGAATATAATTATGATAATCGGGTCAACCCTTGCAGTATAACTATGTTGTATGTTTAAAAACACAAAAACTGCATCTGATTTTTTCTGATTTAATCAGGATCAACCCAGATAAGAAGTAATACTTAATTATTATGTTAGAACAACTTAAAAACCAAATTCACTTAATATTATTAGGCTCTTACATTTACAGTAATCCGCCATCTGATTATAAAAATTCTGAAAGCTTAATAAATAATATATGCAACTAATAATTTCTTTTTATCCTTTTATTACATTCGCATCATAGATAATTGAATCTTCATTCATATTATTTAAATTAGTGGAATTATAATCAACTTAGCAGCACACTATTCTTCAAAAAGAATCAAATATGGAGAAAAATACACGAAGAAAATTTATGAAAACACTTGGAGCTTCAATTGGGGTTGCCAGTGTTGCAGGAAGTTCAAGCCTGTTAAATTCTTGTGCAAAAATTGAAAGCAACAACGGAGATAAAATAAAGCTGTTGACTTCAAGCGGAGAATTGGTTGAAGTAGATAAGTCGCAACTTAAACCTGCAGAAATGCCCTCGCTGACAGAATTCCAAAAGCGTGGAAGAGAAGGGCTACCCGGTAAAAGCTGGGTAATGGTTATTGATTTGGCAAAATGCCGAAATGCACGTCAATGTATGAAAGCATGTCAGAATCATCACCAGTTGCGTCCTGAACAACATCATATTAACGTTTTACAAATGCAGGATGCCGAGCATACCGCACCTTATTATATGCCTAAACCATGTCAGCACTGCGATAATCCGCCATGTACTAAGGTATGTCCGGTGAATGCTACATTTAAACGAGATGACGGAATTGTATTGATAGATAACGAGCGTTGCATTGGTTGTCGGTTTTGTATTGCTGCATGTCCCTATTCAGCAAGGGTTTTCAATTGGTTTGAACCTCGTGATGCCGAAAAATATAAGGGTGTGACCTATAATATTGAGGCCAACGTTCCTCAGAAAAAAGGAACCATTTCCAAATGTTTATTCAGTGCCGACCGTTTGCGTGATGGTAAACTTCCTTCGTGTGTTTCAGCCTGCCCCAATGGTGTTTATTGGTTTGGTGACCGGAATGAAGACGCGGTTACCAATGGCACTACCAAAGAAACAGTTAACCTTACTGCATTATTAAAACAGAATGCAGCTTATACTTTAATGGAAGAACTGGGGACAAAACCCCGGGTATATTATCTGCCTCCAAAAGACAGGGCTTTTCCGTTTCAGGAAGAAATTAAAAACGACCATTAATTAGTAAAAGCATAAAATCTAAACGATGGAAAAAATTGAATCAGCCGCTGAATCGCGGAAATTATTGAACAAGATTACGAATGATTTAACCAGGTCGATTGTCAAAAAGGATGAATTAACCCGATTTTGGTTTTTTATCCTTATTATGTTTGTTATTGTCGGACTATGGGGTTGGATTGTTCAGATTAAAACAGGACTGGGAGTTACAGGAATGCGTGATTATGTTTCCTGGGGCATGTATATTGCCAATTTTGTATTTTTTGTTGCAGTCAGTTTAATTGGCTTTTTGATTAGCTCTGCGTTACACCTGCTAAAAATACCCTGGGCAAAACCGATATCGAGGGTCGCCGAACAGGTTGCAATTGCTTTTGTTGCACTGGCCGGAATTATTATTGTTATGGATATGGGGCGTCCCGATCGATTTATGAATATTTTCCTTCACGGACGATTTGCCTCGCCAATTATCTGGGATGTTACAGTAATCACCACTTACCTTGCCATTTCAGTGTTACTTTTTTATATTCCTTTGATTCCTGACCTTGCAATTTTAAGGGATAAAATGAGTGATAAACTTCCGAAATGGCAACTCACCATGTATAAGATATTATCCTTAGGATGGAAGGGAAGTGCCGAACAATACAAAACCATTTATCATGCCATGCGCGTATTAATGATTTTGATTATTCCTGTCGGATTATCAATTCATACGGTAACCTCGTGGCTTTTTGCTGCAACACTCCGTTCGGGTTGGGATACAGCAATTTTAGGACCCTACTTTGTTGCGGGAGCATTTGTAGCGGGAACCGCGGCCGTAATTATGGTAATGTATGTTTACAGATTACGATACGGATTAAAAGATTATTTCGAAGATTTTCACTTTGATTACATGGGTAAACTTTTGGTTTTTGTTTGTCTGGTCTATCTCTACTTTAATGTGAATGAATATCTTGTTCCGGGTTATAAAATGAAAGAAGCTGATGGCATTCATTTAAATGAACTGTTTCAGGGGAATTATTCGGGTGTGTTTTGGATTGTTCAGGTTGCAGGATTAATTTTACCCATATTCCTGTTACTTTTTTCTTATTTCAGAAAACCTTTGCCAATTTCGATTATATCTTTTGTGGTACTTATAATGGCCTGGCTAAAAAGATATATAATTGTTATCCCTACACTTGAACATCCTTTTTTACCTGTTCAAAATGTACCGGGAATTTTCCAGCATTACTCACCGACCAGCATTGAAGTTATGATTACCATATTCTCTTTTGTGGCAGCATTAATAATAATTTCAGTATTGGCGAAACTATTCCCGGTAATTACCATTTGGGAATATGCTTCCGAAAAGGGAATTGATAAAAAATACCTCACAGAAAACGATAAAAATTAAACCTATGAACAACAAAATAAGCTACATTATTATTGCAATACTATTCCTTTCAGTGCAGTCTTTTGCTCAGGAGTGGTTGGTTCCGGGTGATCAGAGAAACATAAAAAATCCGCTGGAATATAACCTTGACAACGTACAGAAAGGAAAAGATCTGTATTTAAAAAACTGTAAGTCCTGTCATGGTGATCCCGGGAAGAACAACGCCCTCCCATTGGTGCCGCCTCCTGTAGATATAACCTCGGAAAAAATGCAAAAAAATACAGTGGGTGAGTTATTTTATAAAATAACAAACGGCAGAGGTGGCATGCCCCAATTCAAAACCAATATATCAGAAGATGACCGTTGGAGGATTGTCAACTATATCATGAATTTTAATCCAAACCGTGAACCGGTTCTGGTTGCTGCACCTAAAGTCAAGGCAAAAATTATGGCTTCGGTAAATGAGAAGGAACGAAAAGTTGAGGTTTTTGCCGAACATGAAGTAAAAGGCAAATACTCTTCTTTAGGAAATGAACAGATAACCATAAGTGCTAAAAAATATTTTGGCAATATAAAAATCGGAGAAGTGACAACCGATAACAATGGCAGGGCTGAATTTAATATACCGGAATCATTAATTGGTGATGAAGAAGGAAATGTGAACATGGTAGTTTCTCTGGGTGAAGATTATATTGCTGAAGCCGTTTTACTTGAAGAAGCAAAAGTAGGTCAGAATAAAAAGGTTCAAAAACTAATAAAACCAGGAATTCTTTGGTCGACAAATGAAAATATACAGATTTGGTTATTGCTTTCGTACATTGGAGCAGTGGGAGCAGCATGGGCTGCGATTGCTTATGTAGTGTTTCAGCTAATAAAAGTTAAACGACTTGGGAAAACCGAACATTAAAACGATTAATGAATATTTTTTATCTGTTAATAGGTGTTAGTTTATTTGCCGCGCTGATTTTTTTGGGAGCCTTTATCTGGGCAGTAAAAAGCGGGCAATTCGATGATAGTAAAACACCTTCAATACGAATGTTATTTGATGATGAAACAGAAACTCAGGAAAACGAAGAAACAGATGACAAAAAAGAAACGAATTAACGCATAAACATATGGAAAATCAGAAATTCTTTTATGACAATAAAATTGTAAGGCTTTTTATTCTGGCTACCCTGGTTTGGGGGATTGTCGGGGTAATTGTTGGATTGCTTATTGCGCTTCAGCTTGCATTCCCGGTTTTCAATTTTGGGCTTGAATATACCACTTTTGGCAGGATGCGACCCCTACATACCAATGCCATAATTTTTGCATTCGTGGGAAACGCCATTTTTGCAGGAGTTTATTATTCTTTGCAAAAACTTCTTAAAACCCGGATGTATAGTGACACCTTGAGCAAAATAAATTTCTGGGGCTGGCAGTTGATAATTGTACTTGCTGCTTTATCCTTTGTTTTCGGAATCACAACAAGCAAAGAATACGCTGAATTGGAATGGCCAATCGATATATTGATAACGCTCATTTGGGTAACTTTTGGCTGGAATATGATTGGCACGATAATGGTGAGAAGGGTGCAACATATTTATGCGGCCATTTGGTGGTATCTGGCTACTTTCCTCGGTGTTGCCATTTTACATGTGGTTAATTCTTTTGAAATCCCGGTTTCATTATTTAAAAGTTATACCATTTATGCCGGTGCACAAGATGCTGTGGTACAATGGTGGTATGGTCATAATGCTGTAGCATTCTTCCTTACCACACCATTTTTAGGATTAATGTATTATTACCTTCCTAAAGCAGCTAACCGCCCAATTTATTCTTATAAACTTTCTATAATTCACTTTTGGTCTCTGATTTTCCTTTACATGTGGGCAGGGCCTCACCATTTGTTGTATCAGGCTTTACCTGAATGGGCACAGGCACTTGGCGTAACATTTTCAATCATGTTAATTGCTCCATCGTGGGGAGGTATGATTAATGGCCTGATGACTTTGCGTGGCGCATGGGATAAAGTACGCGACAGTGCTGCTTTAAAATTCCTTGTAGTTGCAGTAACTGCTTACGGTATGTCAACTTTTGAAGGGCCGATGATGTCATTAAAATCTGTTAACCAAATTACACACTTTACTGATTGGACAATCGGACACGTTCATATTGCGGCAATGGGTTGGAATGGTGGAATAGTGTTTGGAATGTTGTACTGGTTGGTTCCTAAAATGTTCAAAACCAAACTTTTTTCTGAAAAGTTGGCCAATATTCATTTTTGGATTTCAACCCTGGCAATTTTGCTTTATGCGATACCACTGTACTGGTCAGCGATTACCCAATGGCTAATGTGGAGAGAATATACTCCTGAAGGATTTTTAGCTTATCCAAATTTTATGGAAACGCTGACTCAAATTTTACCGATGTATTCTATCAGGATAATTGGAGGAGCTTTATTTGTAGTTGGATTTATAATTATGATGTACAACCTGTTTAAAACAATGGCCGCAGGTTCATTTGTTAACGATGAAGCATCTGAAGCACCCGCATTGGTTAAATTAGGATCACGAAATCCTGCACAGGAAACGATTCATCGATGGATGGAAAGAAAAGGAGTTCGTTTTGCAATCTGGACTTTTATCGCCCTTGCAATTGGAGGCGCAGTAGAAATAATACCAATGATTTTTATCAAATCCAACATTCCGACTATCGAATCTGTTAAACCTTACACACCGTTGGAATTGGCCGGTCGTGACTTGTACGTGGAAGAAGGATGTTATAATTGTCATTCTCAAATGGTAAGACCTTTCAGATGGGAAACTGATCGTTATGGTGAATATTCTAAAATCGGTGAATTTGTGTACGACTTCCCATTCCAGTGGGGATCGCGGAGAACAGGACCGGATTTGGCACGAGCCGGTGTTGTTGGTGGCCCAATGTATAAAAATGCTGCCTGGCATTATAATCACTTTATGGACCCGCAAAAAATGAATGAAGCATCGATAATGCCGCGTTACGACTGGTTTGCCAAAAAGGAAATTGACATTGATATCATTCCTGCAAAAATTCGTGCCATGCAAAAACTGGGTGTTCCGTACGAAGAAGGATATGATGAAAAAGCTGTTGATGATTTAATGGCTCAGGCACAATTGGTTGCCAACGATTTAAAAGCATCAGGAATTGAAATTGAGCCAACTAAACAAATGGTGGCAATGATTGCCTATATGCATAAGTTGGGCAGAGATATTTCTACACCGGCAGAAAGTACGGCTCAGCAAGCAAATGAATCTTCCCAGACTTCTCAGGAAGAACTTAAGGAGGTAGTATTACTTACCGGTGATGCAGATTTAGCTGCCGGAAAAGAAATATTCAATTCAGTTTGTGCAGTATGTCATAAATTGGATGGATCCGGAATACCACCGGCATTCCCGAGTTTAGCTGACGGAGAATGGATTAACGGCAATTCACCGGAACAGGTTTATAAATCTATTGCCGAGGGTAATATTGCAAAAGGAATGGTTGCCTATAAATCTCAATACTCCGAAAAACAGATAACTCAATTAACAAGTTATATTTTACTTTCATTAAATAAAAAATGAAGATCATAAGTAATCTGTTGGAAAATATCGAAGGAATTCAAATTTACTACGTTGTAGGTTTACTCATCTTTGTAGGTCTCTTTATTGTAATTGTAATAAGAACTTACAAGATGACAAATAAAGAAGCAAACGATATTAAAAACTCAATATTAAATGACAGTGAGACGGAAGAGATTTCGCCTCAGAACTAAATTATAAAGAAATGACAACGGAAAATAAACCAAAGGATGTAAATGATGACCACATCATGGATCACGATTACGATGGTATCAAAGAATTAGATAATCCGGCGCCACGATGGATAATGGCACTCTTTTATATTACTATTGGATTTTCCATTTTGTATGGTGCGTATTATTTTTGGCTAAAGCAAGGTGACCACCAGGATGCCGAATATGTCAGAAAATCGGCTGTACACGATGAGAAATACAAAATCGCAACTGTTTCTTCAGAAGATTTGGTTTTACTAACCGATGCATCTGCATTGGAAGAAGGAAAAACCATTTACAATGAGATGAATTGTTTCGCATGTCATGGGATGCAGGGTGAAGGGAATGCAATCGGGCCAAATATGACGGATGAATTCTGGATACATGGTTGTAGTTTTCAGGAGGTTTTTGATGTGATAAAAAATGGAGTGCCGGCAAAAGGGATGACAGCTTTTAAAGGACAAATGAGCGATGCAAATATTCAGAAAGTTGCCAGTTATATATTATCGCTTAAAGGTTCTAATCCTCCTAATGCAAAAGAGGCTCAGGGAGAAAAATGTGAATAATCCCTGTATTAGCAAAAGCAATTTTTAAACAATATTAAAACCAAATCTAGTCTTCTAACCGGGATTTAGCAGCTTTTATAAATGTCAGAACAGGAATTAACTTTTCGGGATCGCCCTATTAATATGAATGAAAAGGGAGGGCGAAAATGGATTTATGCAAAAAAACCCTCAGGACTTTGGTTTACGCGAAGAACTGTATTTAGCTGGTTTCTTTTATTGTTCTTTGTTTCCGTCCCATTTATTCGTGTTAACGGGCATCCTTTTATTTTGCTGGATATTTCCAGTAGAAAATTTATCATTTTTGGTGCCATATTCTGGGCTCAGGATACTTTTATTCTTGCCTTATTAATGCTGTCGTTTGTTCTTTTTATCATTCTTTTCACGGTAACTTTTGGAAGAATTTTTTGCGGATGGGCATGTCCTCAAACCATTTTTCTTGAGATGGTATTTCGAAAGATTGAATATCTTATTGAAGGGGATTACAGAAAAAGGTACAAACTGGATAACAGTCCGTGGACAACAGAAAAGATTTTTAAAAAGACGCTCAAACATAGCATCTTTATATTGATTGCAATAGCCATGACCAACACATTTTTAATGTGGTTCATCGGCTCTGAAAAATGGTTGAAATTAGTATCCGAGCCAATAAGTCAAAATCTGGCTGGATTTTCAATCATGCTATTTATCTCTGCTATTTTTTACTGGATTTATTCATATTTCCGGGAGCAGATTTGTACCATGGTTTGCCCGTACGGAAGAATGCAGGGTGTTTTACTGGATTCAAAATCTATTGTTGTAAGTTACGATTATAAAAGAGGTGAACCACGCGGTGCACACAGCAAAGGTGACTGTATCGACTGTCATCAATGTATTACGGTTTGTCCCACCGGAATCGATATCAGAAATGGCACACAACTGGAATGTGTAAACTGTACTGCCTGTATCGATCAGTGCAATAAAATAATGCTTATTACCAACAAACCTCCGGGACTTATTCGATTCGATTCAGAAGAAGGAATAAAAAATGGTCACAAAACGATCTGGAATGCAAGAAACAGAGCGTATTCTTTTGTATTATTAATCCTGTTTTCATTCTTTGTTTATACGCTTGTTTCGAGACCGGTAGTTGAAACAAGCATTTTAAGAACTCCCGGATTACTATACCAGGAAAATGAAAACAATACCATCAGCAATGTTTATAACATTAAAATCGTTAATAAAACACACGATGAATTGCCCCTGGAAATTAAACTTCTTTCCCATAAAGGGGAAATAAAAATGGCAGGTAAATCAATGGCCGTAAAAGATCAGGGTTTGTATGAATCAACCTTTATACTGTTTATTCCCAAAGATGAACTGAAAGGCGACAATACTAAAGTTGAGTTTGGAATATTCAGTAATGATAAAATCATTGAAACAGTAAAAACCACATTTGTAGGACCAACATCCAATTGATATCTTTCACAATGAAACTAAAAGCCAACCTTTTAATTTTTATTTGTTTAGCCGGCATACTTTCCGGGTTTGTACCCACACAAAAAGATAACTCGGAAAGACCCAATATTATTTTTATTATTACGGATGACCAACAGGTTGGACTTTTAGGGGTAGAGGGAAATCAAATTGCAAAAACACCGAATATTGATCGAATAGCAGAGGAGGGAATGATGTTTACTAATTTTTTCTCGGTTACCCCTCTTTGTTCACCCAGCCGTGCCAGTTTTTTAACCGGGCAATATGCGTACAAACATGGAGTAATTAATAACGACAAAATCGGTTTGGATGTTATCAGTCATACACTGATGACCTGGCCAAGGCAACTTCGGGAAGCAGGATATCATACAGCATTTATCGGAAAATGGCATATGGGTTTGGATGATTCAAGAAGAATCGGTTACGACCGATGGCTGAGTTTTAAAGGTCAGGGAGTCTTTATAGATGGTGTGGTTAACGATGATGGAATTGACCGTCAGACCAATGGAAATATGACCGAAATCCTTAACGAGGAAGCAGTAAAATATATCAACCAGGATCATGAAAACAAACCATTTGCCATGATACTTTCTCACAAGGCATTGCACTGGCCCCTTTTACCTTCAGAAAGTAATGAAAACAAATATGCTGATGTAGCATACAAACCTGTAAAAGTAAAGGCAGAAGATTTGGAAGGGAAACCTTTACTTACGAGAAATGTGGAATGGATTGATATGCACTTTACAGAAGGAGTGGTTCCTGAGCCTGGCGAACCACGTCGTGGCAGAGGAAAAGATCCAAACTCTGTAATTCGCGACCAAATGAGATGTTTAAATAGCGTAGATGAAGGTGTTGGAAGTATTTTTGAAGCACTCGAAAAAAACGGACAACTGGAAAATACTATTATAATTTACACCAGCGACAATGGAATGTTGATGGGCCAACATGGCGAATTTCATCAAAAAAGATGGGCATATGAGGAATCACTAAAAATTCCTTTCTTAATCCGCTACCCTAAAATGATTGAGGCTGGAAGTAAAAGTGAACAAATGGTATTAAACGTTGATTTGGCACCTACTATTTATGAACTTACAGATGTAGAACCAATTCTTAAAATGCATGGTTTATCGTTTCTGCCATTACTTAAAAATGAAAACCCGGAATGGAGAGACGCCTTTCTTGCGGAATATTTTTTAGAGAAAGTCGCTCGTCGTAATCCGGCTTGGAAAGCAATTCGAACCAATGACTGGAAATATATTGCCTATCCTGATGAAGGAAAAGAATTTTGCGAATTGTATAGTTTGAAAGAGGATTTAGGTGAAGAAAAAAACCTTTATCATCATCCGGAATATAAAGAACAGGTGGCAAAATTGGAGAAGAAACTGGAAGAATTGATGAATGAAATTAAATAAACCATTTTAATTTAAAGGAGTATGAAGTTTAACTGGGGGACAGGAATACTAATCTTTTTAATACTGTTTTTAACGGCATCAGCTGTTTTTATAATATTTGCAATGCGACAAGATGTAAATCTTGTTCACAAAGATTATTATGAAAAAGGTGTGGATTATACTGAGCAAATGAATGTTAACGCCCGCTCAAAACCATTGGCCGACAAAGTTGAACCTACTGTTTTGGAAGATTTTATACAATTCTATTTTAAGGATAGTATTGCCTCTGTTATTGATTCGGGAAAAGTTTATTTATATCGTCCGTCAGACAGTAAACTGGACTTAATTTATGAATTATCTGTTCAAAATGATATTTGTTTGATTCCTGTAGAAAACCTGGTTAAAGGTAGATATATTGCTAAAATTTCGTGGTATACCAAAGGTTTGAAATTCGAAGTTGAAAAATCTGTTAATATCAGATAAAATTTTTGTATTTTCAATCTTAATTTAATCATTTGTTCATTTAGTATCGTTTTATGACAATCTATATTTCAGCTTTAATTTTAGGTTTAATGGGTAGTTTCCATTGTGCAGGAATGTGTGGCCCTATTGCCATAGCACTTCCTCTACATGGGAATAATGTTCCTCAAAAAATTTTTGGCGGGACCTTATATAATATCGGAAGAACAATTACATATGGTATTATGGGAGCCATCTTCGGGTTGCTTGGCCAGGGAATTCAAATGATTGGAATTCAGCAAAAAGTATCCGTAATTATGGGTTCTTTAATGATAATATCTGTGCTATTCCCAACGCTTTTTAAAAACCAGTACCGGATGGACAAAAGCTGGCTGTCAATAGTTGGTAAATTAAAGAAAAGTATAGGTCGGCTATTTTCTATTAAATCTTTCTCAAGCCTTTTTTTTATTGGCATGTTGAATGGTTTGCTACCATGCGGATTGGTTTATATGGCTATAGCCGGGGCAATTGGCACAGGAGGTGTTGCTGAAGGTTCGGTATACATGATCCTTTTTGGTTTGGGAACAATTCCAATGTTATTGGCCATTTCACTGGCAGGAAATGTGTTAAGCCTTACCATCCGGAATAAGATAAATAAACTCATTCCTGTTCTGGTGGTTGTAGTCGGAATTCTATTTGTGTTGCGAGGATTAAGTTTGGGAATTCCATATCTTAGTCCGCCCAAACAAAAAATTGAACAGAAATTTGAAAAAAGTCTGGAAACCGATACTCATGCTTTGCACAACGAAAGCAAGGGAGATTGTTGCTCGAAAGATTAATAATGTGTTATGAAGAAAGGATATATTTACATCCTAATGATACAGTAATTAGTCATTGCGAGGAGGAAAGACAAAGCAATCTCATTGAAAGATAGGTTAATGGCAAAAAAAGACAACAATAAATGTGTACACTGCGGAGCCGATTGCGGGAAAAATCCAGTTTTATGGAACGACCTTAAATTTTGTTGTAATGGCTGTTTAACCGTTTATCAAATTCTTAACGAAAATAAACTTTACAAATATTACGACCTCGAAGAATCGCCAGGCATTAAAGTAGAAAGCACCACCGAATTTGGAAATAAATATGCTTTTCTCGATAATAAGGAGGTTAAAGAAAAACTGATTACTTTTTCTGAAAACAACATCTCAAAAGTGCGTTTTTATATCCCGGTTATTCACTGTGCATCTTGTATCTGGTTGCTCGAAAACCTAAAAACTTTAAACAAAGGAATTAAACATTCATTTGTAAATTTCACAAAAAAAGAGGTTGATATTACTTTTGACGAGTCTGTAATTTCCCTGCGACAATTGGTGGAGTTACTTTCTTCAATTCATTATATCCCTGATCTTTCTCAAAGTCAAAAAGATAAAAAAGACGACGACCAATCGTATAAAAAGCTTTTATATAAAATTGGAGTCGCAGGATTTGTGTTCATCAATGTAATGACTTATAGTTTACCGGCCTATTTTAATGGTGAACCATTAAGCGATAAACTACAGTCGGTTTTTAGTATTTTGAGTTATATCCTTGTAATTCCGGTGGTATTTTATAGTGGCAGCGATTATTATATCTCAGCATTTAAAAATTTTGCGAAAAAGAACATTAGCATCGATTTACCAATTGCCCTGGGAATAATCGTTTTGTTTATTGTAACTACCTATGAGATTTTTGCCATTGGCGGTTCGGGTTATTGCGATAGCCTTTCGGGTTTAATATTTTTTCTTTTGATCGGGAAATGGTATCAAAGTAAAACTTATGAAGCCCTTTCATTCGACAGAAACTACAAATCTTATTTCCCAATCGCAGTGACTAAAATCAACAAACAAATCGAAGAGAGTATTCTTTTGGAAAAGATTGTTGTTGATGATGAATTGATTATAAGAAACAAAGAGTTAATTCCTGCCGATTCTGTCTTGACTGAGGGAGAAGGTAGAATTGATTACAGCTTTGTAACAGGTGAATCTAATCCGGTCGTCAAGAAACCGGGAGAATTTATATATGCAGGAGGAAGACAAACTGGCGGGATTATCAAAATTAAAGTTCAAAAGGAGGTGAATCAAAGCCACCTTACCAAATTATGGAACCAGGATAGAACCTACGAAAAACCCTCGGATTCTTTAAAATCATTGTCGGATAAAATCAGCAAATATTTTACACTGATAATAATTGCTATTGCAATATCCGGTTTTATTTTTTGGATTTGGAGAGGCGATTTGCATACTGCCATTTTTGTTTTTACCGCGGTATTAATTGTGGCTTGCCCATGTGCACTTGCACTTTCAATTCCTTTTACCTTTGGCAATACAATGCGAATATTTGGAAAAGCCGGTCTATACATTAAAAACACCGATGTAATTGAAAAACTTTCACACATTTCTTCTATTGTTTTCGATAAAACAGGAACACTTACCAAACCCAATGAAAATCAGATTGAATATTCAGGTGAAGGATTATCACAGAATGAAATTAAGGCAGTTTACTCTTTGGCAAAACAATCAACCCACCCTTTGAGCACTTCCATTTCTCAATATTTTAATTCAGCCGGTTATATTAATCCTGAACATTTTGTTGAAGTTTCGGGGCGTGGGATTTTTGGAAAAGTAAATGGCTTTGAAATAAAATTCGGTTCTGAAGAGTTTGTTACTGGCAGTAAAAATCTATCTCAACACCTGTCATCCGTAGTTTTCTTAATGATTAATAACAAAACCAAAGGCTATTTTACCATTAGCAACAAGTACCGTGAAGGTTTTGAAGCGGTTATCAAATCTTTACAAAATGAATTTCAGCTTTATCTGCTCTCGGGAGATAATAATTCCGAAGCTGAAAATTTGACTCGATATTTTGGTAGAGAAAGATTGTTATTTAACCAAAAACCAGGTGATAAAGCGGATTTTATTAAAAATCTACAAAACAAAAAAGAAACGATTTTAATGACCGGTGATGGATTAAACGATGCCGGAGCTTTAATGCAAAGCGATGTAGCATTAACGATAGCAAATAAAGTATATCATTTTTCTCCTGCCAGTGATGCCGTATTGGAATCGGATAAATTTGATAGACTGGCACGATTTATTCACTTTACAAAAACCTCCCTGAACATAGTAAAACTCAGTTTTACTATTTCATTTTTGTACAATATCATTGGTATTTCTTTTGCGCTTTCCGGTAATCTTTCACCAATTGTTGCAGCCATTTTAATGCCAATCAGTTCGGTTTCTGTTGTGGCTTTTGCAACATTTGCAACCAGATTTACCGGAAAACTTAAACTATAATGTGCTTACGGTAAAATATTAGGAATTAAAATTTTAACAGATTTCCTTTTAAGGATCTTTACTCCGGGATATAAGAACTCACTAAAAGTCTGCAACCTGAAACTTCTCTTTGGCCTTGTTGTTCACCGACCTCTTTCATTGTAACTCTGCCATTTCCAACTCCTAATCTGGCATCCTGTCTGATGTAATAAACTTCTCCGGCTTTTACGTCAAGCTGAACTACAGCTGAAGCTTCTGCTGTTGATGAAAAGAATGTATAGTTCCCCGGAGTTAAATCCCATTTAAAAAACGTACCAGGCCCGGTTCCTCCGGCATCTATGCCATTGACTTTAACAGCCAACTGACCCGCTGCTCCAACGGCTCTTCCTGTGCGATACAAATAAACAGAACCTTTTTCTTCAGGTGCTGTAAATGATTTTGCTTCTGCACTTTTATCACTCGGTGCTTTTGAAGTGGAAGCGCAACTATAAACAATAAAAGAAGCAGAAATAATAAAGAAATAGATAATGAATTTTGTTTTCATAAAACTTAAATTTTCAGTTTTTCACTTCTCAAACATAAAATTAGAATGAAAGTTCATTTTCCATAGGCAGAATACAATTTTAACTTTGTGCCTTTTAATTTGAGAATCAATAATCGTTTCACTTTGTAGCTTGTATTTTCTTACTATTTTTACGCGGTCAAAAAAAACTAAGCATGATCAAAGATAAAAAAGTAGTTGTTGTGCTGCCGGCATACAATGCTGCCAAAACACTTGAAATTACTTACAATGAAATAGATTTTAATATTGTTGACGATGTAATTCTTGTTGATGATTTAAGCAAAGACGATACTGTAGAAGTTGGGAAAAAACTGGGGATAAAACATATCGTGGTTCACGAGGTAAACAAAGGATATGGAGGCAACCAAAAATCATGTTATAACAAAGCCCTTGAAATTGGGGCGGATATCGTAATCATGCTTCACCCCGATTATCAATATACACCAATGCTAATACCGGCAATGGCTAATTTACTGGCCAGCGATTTATATCATGTAGTTCTGGGTTCGCGTATTTTAGGAAAAGGAGCTCTAAAAGGTGGAATGCCGATGATAAAATACATCGCCAACCGCGGATTAACTTTTATTCAAAACATTCTGATGAATGCCAAACTTTCGGAATACCATACCGGGTACAGGGCTTTTACACGCGAAGTTTTGGAAAATGTAAACTATAATGTTAATTCCGACAACTTTGTTTTTGATAATCAAATGCTGGCTCAAATCTGGTACGCCGGTTACGAAATTGCAGAAATTACATGTCCTACTAAATATTTTGATGATGCTTCAAGTATTAGTTTAAAAAGCAGCAGTATTTACGGAATTGGGGTATTGAAGACATCCCTGCAATTTCGACTTCAAAAATGGGGATTAGCGAAAAATAAAATATATGAACCGGTTCGTTGACAGGAATCTTCAATATCAAAAAGCACTTCTATTAATTCTTCCACTGCTTTATTTTATTGCCGGAAGTTATTTCAGAAATCTTCTGGGTAATCTTTCATTACGTTCCTGTGATCCCGAGTACATTTATTTTATGAGTGGACTAACACTTTCTGACGGAGCTATTAAACTTGGACATTTTGATAATCCCGGCACACCGCTACAAATTCTGGTTGCGCTGGTTTTTAAACTCACTTATTTTTTTAGAAATCCGGCAATTCCATATCTCGAAGATGTTTTTTTACATCCCGACATGTATCTTTCTGTAGTAAGTTTGTTTTTAGCTGCTATTACGGGAGGGCTCATTTTTTATGCCGGACATAAAGTTTTTCAATCTACCAAATCAATCTTTTACGCTGTTTTGGTTCAAACTGCACCTTTTCTACCGATTATCTGGTACGATTTAATCGGACGTGTGGCGCCCGAACTGGTAATGCCTTTCCCGGTAATCTTACTCACCGTTTTACTCATTCAGATATATTTCAGAAAAGAGGAGTTTACCTGGAAATCTGTTTTACTTTTGGCATTTTTCTCGGCCTTTGGTTTATCGATTAAACTAACATTTTTGCCACTCTGGTTTTTACCGTTTATTGTTATCGAAGGCTGGAAAAAGAAACTGGGTTTTGTGGTTTCTGCTTTCCTGATGTTTTTTATCATTGCTTTCCCAATGACCCTGCAATTTGGTTATTTCTGGGGATGGGTGAAAAATCTTTTTATGCACAGTGGTCAGTATGGTGCCGGAGATACAAACGTTATTGACTTCGCATCATTAAAAACCAATCTAAAGGAATTATATGGCTATGAAAAAAGATATTTTTATGTCTTCTTTAGTTTGATTGGCGTTTTAATTGTTTATCTGGGCTGGTTCAGGAAAAAAGCCGAAAAACGGATTGTTTTATTTTCGCTTGCTTTAATCATTAGCATTTCCTTGCAAATTGCCATGGTAGGAAAACATTATGCACACCGTTATTTTATACCGGTTTTAATGCTTTCTCCGCTTTTGGTTTTTACCATTGCTGAAATGATTAAAAAATTCTACTCAAAAAGAATTACCCGGTATTTAATCAATATCGGAATTGTACTTTTGCTGATTGGAAATGTGCAATTTCACAAACAGTGGCTACCCATAAAAACCAATGCTTTGGAAACTGAGATGGAAAGCCGGAGGGCAACCTGGCATGCGGCACAAGCCCTGGATAAAGACTGCTACAAAATTATTGCTTCACAAAATTATGGAGCTCCATTCATCGAATACACCCTTTTTTACAGTATGGTGTGGGGAAACCACAAAAAACAGGAAGAATATAAACCCATTTTAGACCAACTTTACCCCAATGCTTACAGTCATTTTACCTGGGACAACTCAATGAAATACTGGGGTGAAAAATTTAATGTGCAAAGGATTATTGATTCAGGAAAGAAAACTTATCTCTACCTGGAAAGAAACGAGGAAGAGTTATACAACAAAACCTT
This sequence comes from uncultured Prolixibacteraceae bacterium, assembly GCA_913063265.1. GTDB lineage: Bacteria > Bacteroidota > Bacteroidia > Bacteroidales > Prolixibacteraceae > Draconibacterium. The sequence continues at coordinate 22,260 of CAJXZG010000066.1, forward strand.
AACAAAATTGAAAGAAGAAGATGGTTCAACTTTTGAAACAAACAGAGAATTGGTTTACCAGAATCCAAAAACTTCTGAGATAATTTATCAATTGAATTTTTCGAGGTTTGAAAATAACACGGACAGCTTAGAACTAAACGTGTCAGTTGGATATTGATATGATTGAAAAGAAAGTTTTTAAAAATGATTACTTTTGAAATAAAAAATGGTAAACAACAGCAAAGAAGCGATATCAATTATTAAAAATGCTGCAACACAATTAATTCCAGGATGTAGGGTGCTTCTTTTTGGTTCACGTGCCCGAAATGAAAATGCTGTTGACAGTGATTACGATTTTCTTGTAGTAACAAAAGTTACCATTGATTTGCATAAAAAAAGACAAATTAAAGCTCAGTTAAGAAAGGAGTTGGCAAAATTTAAAATCCCAAGCGATATTTTAATTCAAAGCGAAAGCGAAATTCAATCGAAAAAAAACATCACCGGACACATTATCAAACAAGTGATTAAAGAAGGCATTGCATTATGAATAATGAAACTGTTCATTTTATAAAACAATGGCTTGCAAAAGCAAATGAAGATTTACTTGTCGTTGAAAAACTGACGGAAAAAGATATTATTGCAACTGCATCAATATGTTTTCATTGCCAGCAGGCCGTTGAAAAATTTTTAAAGGCCTTTTTGATAAGCAACGATATCGATATAAAAAAGACTCATAATATTGAATATCTTTTATCTGAATGCAGTGATTTAGATACGGAATTCTCCACAGTTGACCCAAAAGAATTAAGTGAATTTGGTGTAGATGCCAGATATCCGGGAGATATGTATATTCCTTCGGAAGAAGAAACATTGGAGTACAAAAATATTGCATTGAATATAAAAGACTTGGTGGAAGAAAAAATCAGAAATATTCTAGAAAAATAAAGGCTACATCTGGAAATAGAAAAGTATTCCTTTAAAACAAATGAAACAAAACAAAGCTACGGTCTGCAAAATGAGAATACAAGATTTAGTTTCAGCTTTTATTTCTGATGAAGAAAATAATTCAGTCAGTCAAATCAAAACAGAAAAACTTCTTTTTTACATTTTCCTGGCTTTATCGTTTCTTTCTACAACCACAATTTATTTTATTGCAGAATCTACTTACGATACCGGCGACGGTATTGTTCACTACCAGATTGCCAGGTATTCGTGGAAACACCCTCACCTGCTTTTGTATTTATGGGGAAAACCTTTTTTTACACTTCTTAGTTCTCCATTTGCCCAGTTTGGATTAAAAGGAATGGTTGTCTTCCAGACGCTGAATGCGGCAGTAATTTCATGGTTCCTGTTTAGTATTGCATCTAAGATCAATCTAAAATACAAATGGAGTATTCCGCTGTTTGTGTTTTTTGCACCGGTATATTTCGCAACCATGAATTCGGGTTTGGTTGAAATTAGTTTTGGCACATTTTTTATATTTTCTGTTTGGCTGGTTTTTAACAAGAAGTTCCATGCCAGCGCATTGGTTGCATCAATTCTGCCCTTTATCAGACCCGAAGCCTATGTGGCAATTCCTTTACTAATTGCGGTCTACATCTACAGAAAAAAATATTCTGCAATACCTTTATTGACAGCAGCTACCATTGTTTACACGATTATAGGTTATTTTCATTTTAATGACATTCTTTGGATTATACACCAAAACTACCAACTGGTTGGCGATAATTATGCCGGCATGAAAGGCAGCTACTTTCATTACTTCAAAATTTACTACGCAATTTGGGGAACAGCCCAGGCTGTTTTATTGCTGACAGGAGGAGTAATTGTTGTTATCCAGATTGTCAGATTAATAAAAAGAAAGGTTGAACATGAATATGTTTTAGAAGTATTTTTGCTGTTTTTAGGATGTACCGCTGGTTGTTTTGTATTACACAGTTTATTGTGCGGAATGCCGGGAATTCTGAATAATCTGGGAATGGTAAGATACCTGGCTACTTTGATTCCAAGTTCTGTCTTAATTGGATTAATTGGATTAAACCTGATTAATCAAATCAAGTTTAAAAAATCATCCCTTAAAAATATTACTGTTGGAGGATTTATAATTATGGCTGTTATTTCTCCATTTACTCAAAGGTTTTTCCCATTTAAAACTAACAATGAAGAAATGATTGTAAAAGAAATGGCCGAATATACCAAAACTTCAATGCCGGATTTTAAAAAGATTTGCTACCTGCATCCAATGTTTCCAATTTATGCTGAATTAGACCCGTATGATGTAAACAGGATTGTACCAATGCAAGCAGCGAATCACGATTTTGTTAATGAATTGCCGGATAGTACATTGTTTTTGTGGGATTCACATTTTATGGAAATTGAAGGCAAAATTTCTTTGGAATGGTTTACCCGGAATCCTAATTTTAAAATGCTGAAGCATATAAAGTTTATTAATGAAAAACTTCCTTTTGAAACCTGTTTATTTATTAAAGCTGATAATCCCAAACTGGAAACAGCTCCCGTTGAAATTGTGTATGAGGATGGAAAGTTTCTGGGTGAACACAATACAAAAAAAATAATTTATTCAATCAAAAATGATAGTCTTGACTTTCTGAATTGGTATCCTCATATGGTTTCATATTCAGACAAAAATGCAATTGAATTTACTCCTGAAAAAGAGTTTGGTCCAAAAATCATAAAAAACAGTGATGAAATAAATTTGGGGCAAGGATTAAGATCAGTAAATATATCATTCAATATCCATCAGCCCGATTCAATGAGTGAATTATTAAGTGTGATTGATGTTCGGAAAAATGACAGCATTTATTCGTGGGAAGGAATAAATATTAAACAGGAAATTAAGCCAAACCAATGGAATTCAGTATCTATTTCTCATAACTACCAGGAGCCAATAGCAGAGGATAGTTTAAGTATTATTTTTTATATCTGGAATAAAGGCAAACAGCAATTTTATATCGATGATCTTCAAATTGCATTTGATTATTTAATTGAAAAAAATTGAAGTTCATAATAAAGATTTCTGTTCAAAAATTCAAAGAATACTTAGTACTCTTTTTCGCCTTTTAAAGCTTTTTCGTAATCCGGTACTTGTATCATTTTATCATAACCTTCGGGCCAGGTTTTTTTACCAAAAATTCCCCAATAAGCTTCTTTGGTCATACTGTCCCAGTGTAAAAGCGAAATTCGGTACTGTTTCATCTGAAACTGGTTGAGCCCGATTGTTGCCAACAAAAGTATTCCAACTATCACTTTTGCAACTACATCACTTTTCCATATTTTATCTATAAATGCAGCCAGTGGGATTGCCATCAATCCATAAATATCAATCATTGGGCGCGAACCGTAACATCCTCCGTACCACCAGCACCACCAACTGTAAACCACGTAAATATTTATCACTGAAAATATAACCAATGGTAAAAATAAAGCTGATGATTTTTTACGCAACCAGATAAAACCCACAAAGGCAAAAATCATAACCGGCGTATAAAGCAGCCAGCCTTTCCTGTAGCTAAATAAGCCATTTATAATCTGTGGTTGCAGAAAATAAAATTTCCCCTGGTCCATGTAAGAGTTAAATAAAAAATGACCAGTTTGTACTTTCCAGTAAATCAATTGTGGCAGCAAAACCACAAAAGCTGCAAGTCCGGCAAGTAAAATTCCTTTCCAGTTATTTTGAATTCGGTTGATTAAATCCGGAATCGACCGAATTCCAATTAATGCAGGAAATAACAGAACGAGAATATTTACTGGTCGGATAAGTACTATTATTCCGGCTAAAAAGCCTAAAATAATAAGAAGCCTCACCCTCCCGATAGCTATCGGGACCTCCGAGGGAGAGGGAGAAAGATTTTCCACCCAATTTATGGAATAATAAACAAACATGGTAATCAATGCAAAATTATAAACATGCGTCATACCCGGTTCCGAAATGGTATAAAACATTAAATTGGTGGCAAGAACCACCAAAAGCATAGTTATTGCTGTAGCCACATCAGAAAAATATTTTAATAAAACTTTTCGCAAAAAGAAAAGCCCGAGAAACAAATAAAACAAAGTCGCTATAAAAATGGATAAACTATAAGGCCACGAATAACCAAGTGTTGAAACCCCCAATACATGAGCTGCTGCATGCGCTATGAGAAAAAATGGAATCCATAAAATGGCCATACCCATGGTCATTCTCAAAATTGGTTTTCCATTGGGAGCTGTTTGCAACCAGATGGTTCCTTCAAAATCTTCGGGTAAAGTTTTGGTGAATTCAAAGGTCAAATCACCAAAAATAAAAGTGGCCGGCAAATAAGCGTAATACGAAACCACATCATTTTGAATGACTTTATTTTTTCCCCAGGTATCGAGGTTTTTACCGTACCATCCGCAAATTACCAGAAGCAAAACAATTGCCAGTTTTGAAATATTTGATTTAGCAGGTTTTGTCATTGTATTAAGATTACGATTTAAATCCAACCTGAACCACAGAAAGTCCAATGATTTTTTGAGTAAAAAAGTCCAAAACTTTCCATACAGGAACTAACGAATTATAGAGTTTCATTTGCCCTCCGGGAATCATTTTTTTCTTTAAAATATTCCCGGAAACATACCAGCCCAAAACGCCCATGGCATTGTAATATTGTTTGTGAATTACTTCAAAACCAGCTCCTTCCAAAAGAGATGAAAGTGATTTTTGAGTGTACCTGCGATAATGGTCCAGTTGCTCATCAAAACCATTAAAAAGCCATTGGAATGCCGGAACCAAAATCACTACCTTACCACCAGGTCGCAACATTTTTTTTGCATTTGCCATCGCGGTTTGATGATCCAAAATATGCTCCACTACATTTAAGGCAAAAATAGTATCGTAAGCTTCAATCAATTCAGGGTGCTTTTTTTCAAGTTCTTTATCGGATAAATCGAGTAACTGAACTCCCTTAAAATTCTCCTTTTCGGCAAATTTTTCTTTTAACAAAGGGAAATAACTGGTTTCGATATCGCTCAAAGAAATATCTGCACCATCCTCAACAAAATACTGTGAAATATTTCCAATACCACTCCCTATTTCCAGTATATTTCCACTACAATGCGGTTTTATAATCCGGTACATCCACTGGTTAAATTCTTTTGCTTCAGAAATAACTTCCAGTGTATCCGTTCCGTATTGTGAGTTTCCTAAGTTTTCGCTCATGTTTATTTCTTTCTATTTTTAAAACTTCTTTTCAAATTTTATTATCCAATATCTCACACTGAAGCAGACCAATTTGAACCGACAGTGGTTTGAAAGTTTTTGCTTTTTACCACCTCCCATCCGCCAATCAGCGGATGTACTCCTCCTGGAAGGAGGAGAAACTTTCGAAGTCCGGGCTTAATTTTTAAAAAAGATAAAATCGAGGACTCCAGTTTCCCAGCCTCTAAGGCGGGGGGGACCGCGTTTACAGCGGTGGGGCGGTGAAAAGTTATCTTAGTCACTAATTTTTCCATCCATCCCGAAATTAAAACAAGAATTTCTGAGCTTATCGTTTTTATCATCTATTTGCTAAATAAATTGTATTTTACAATACAGTAAAATGCCCTGAAACCATCGCGCCAACCAATTTTTTTGCCCTCTTCATAAGTACGTCCGTAGTATGAAATCCCAACTTCATAAATTCTGATGTTTGGTATACGCGACATTTTTGCCGTTACTTCCGGTTCAAAACCAAAACGATTTTCTTTTAAATCGAGACTTTTAATAATATCTGATCTAAACAGTTTATAGCAGGTTTCCATATCAGTTAAATTCAGATTGGTGAAAATGTTTGAAACGGAGGTTAGAATTTTATTACCAATCGAATGCCAGAAAAATAATATCCTGTGTGGGTTACCTCCCAAAAATCTTGAGCCGTAAACTACATCGGCTTCAGCTTCAACATAAGGTTTTAACAAATCATTGTATTCTCGTGGATCATATTCCAGGTCCGCATCCTGAATAATTAAACAATCTCCTTGTGCTTCTTCAATTCCCCGGTGAAGCGCTGCACCTTTCCCCATATTTTTGGGCTGATGAAAAAGTTTCATATCATGGTCTGAATGTGCTTTTATGTAAGCATCAATCACTTCAGCCGAATTATCAGAAGAAAAATCGTTTACTAAAATAATCTCTTTTTCAAATCCGTAATTCAAATCAACCTGCAGAATCCGGTCTAATATTTCATGAATCGTTTTTCCTTCATTATAAACAGGAATAATTATCGAAAGTTTCTTCTGATTGTCCATGTAATAATCTGAAAATTAAATAAAGCCCAAAGATATAATTACTGTAAAAAACACAACATTGAATTTCGAATTAATTAGGTGTTTCAGAATTAAAGTTCAGTTTTTTGTTCGATTATTTTTTTATTCTTGCTAATAAAAATAAACTGTTCATGACTTTTAAATTCAGGGTAAAGATTTGTTTTTTCAAATATTTACACCAAATTTAGATTTGTAAAGTAGAATTATACATGGCTAAATCATTAGTAAATACAAACGCAAAGTTTGGAACTTTGCCTGTTTTTCTCACAGCACTTTCTACCATTTTGGGCGCTATTTTGTTTCTGCGTTTTGGCTGGGCAGTAGGTCAGGTTGGATTTATTGGGGTAGTAGGTATAATTGTCCTTGGTCATGTTGTTACAATACCAACAGCTTTTGCCGTTGCAGAAATTGCAACCAATCAGCGTGTTCAGGGGGGCGGGGCATATTTTATCATAAGCCGTTCTTTTGGTTTAAATATTGGCGGAGCCATTGGCATTGCACTGTATTTATCTCAGGCTATCAGCGTTGCATTTTATGTAATTGCTTTTGGAGAAGCTTTTGAGCCTGCTATAGAGTGGTTGTATTATAACTATGGATTTTATATTCCTGACCGACGCTGGATAACTTTGCCTACTATGGCAATATTATCGATTCTTATTCTTTTTAAAGGTGCAAACTTGGGCATGAAAGCTCTTTATGTTGTGGTTGCCATTTTGCTGACTTCCCTTGCTATGTTTTTCCTCGGCGATTCACCCATAAGACCTGTAGAAGTTAATTTTGATGCTCATATACCTGATAATCTGAATTTCTTTTTTGTATTTACAATTATCTTTCCTGCTTTTACCGGTCTGGCAGCAGGACTGGGTTTATCGGGTGATTTGAAAAATCCTAAAAAATCAATTCCCCAGGGAACACTTCTGGCCACTGTTGTAGGAATGATTGTATATGTTTTTGTGGCTTATAAATTTGCGGTTTCAGCAAGTCCTGAAGACCTGGTAAGCGACCAGTTGATTATGAGAAAAATTGCCGTTTGGGGACCCATAATTCCAATTGGACTGGCTGCTGCTTCTTTAAGTTCTGCCTTGGGTTCAATTATGGTTGCTCCACGAACATTACAGGCTATTGGATTTGATAGTATTTTTCCTCAGAAATCGATAAACAACTGGTTTGCAAAAGGAAGACAAAAAGATAATGAACCCATAAACGGCTCAATTGTCAGCATTGTTATTTCGTTCTTTTTTGTGATAGTAGGTGACATTGATTTTGTTGCCCAAATCATCTCTATGTTTTTTATGGTGACTTATGGCGCAGTCTGTTTGGTTTCTTTACTGGAACACTTTGCCGCTGATCCTGCATACAGGCCTACCTTCCGTTCAAAATGGTACATTTCAGCAATTGGTGCACTTTTCTCTTTTTGGCTGATGTTTGAAATGAACTCAACTTATGCAGCGATTTCCTTATTAATCATGGGCCTTATCTATTATGGCGTTATGAGAAGCAACGACAAAAACCAGGGATTAAACAAACTGTTCAGAGGGGTTGTGTTTCAGTTAAGCAGGCAGCTTCAGATTCTTTTGCAACGTGCTGACAGCAATGAAAAAGAGGCCAGCTGGCGGCCGTTTAGTGTTTGTATCTCACACGATACTTTTAAAAGGAGATCAGCTTTTGACATTATGCGATGGCTTTCTTATAAATATGGTTTTGGAACTTATATTCATTTTATAAAAGGTTATCTTAACGAAGAAACTACTGAGGAATCGAAGGAAGTATTGGATCGACTGATTCAACTTGCAGCAGGAAGTCAAAACCGTGTGGTTTTGGATACCATTATTTCACCTTCGTATACATCTGCTATAGCCCAGGTTATTCAGCTTTCAGGAATATCGGGAAAAGGAAATAACCTAATTTTGTTTGAATTCTCTCGTACCGATCCCGGTAATCTGAAAGAAATAACTGCCAATTATGGGATCGTAGAGTCCGCCGGATTTGATATTTGTATTTTAAATACCTCGTATAAAAGCTTTGGCTACAAAAAAGAAATTCATATTTGGATCAGCCCTGAAGATTACAGGAATGCGAATTTAATGATATTGCTGGGTTATATTACTTTAGGGCATCCTGACTGGAAAAAAGGGAAAATCAAAATTTTTGCCTTGTATCCAAGTGAGTCGATGGAAGAAAAAAGAAATCAACTTCTGGAATTGATAAAAACCGGCCGACTTCCAATTGGACCTTCCAATGTTTCAATGGTTCCTTATGAATCTGAAAATCGTAAAAGTGTAATAAAAAAATATTCAGCCGATGCTGATTTGACTGTTGTGGGATTTACAACAGAAATGTTAAGCGATGTAAAAGAATTTTCTGAAGGCTACCAGGATTTGGGCAACATTTTATTTGTTTGTTCAAACCGGGCAAAAAAAATAAATTAGGTAAATGGTCGTTTAGTAAATGCCTATGTAATTTAATTTCGACAAATAACTTATCATGAAAAAAATCGCCATATTCCCCGGATCATTTGATCCGTTTTCTATCGGGCACGAATCCATTGTAAACCGTGCTTTATCGTTGTTCGATAAAATTGTAATCATGATAGGTTACAACGCCAACAAAAAATCATTTTTCCCTATCGAACAAAGGGTAAGGTGGATTAATCAGGTATTTCAAAATGTAGATAAAGTGGAAGTTAAAATACATGACGGTTTAACCGTTGATTTTTGTAAAGAAGTTGGAGCACAATACATTTTAAGAGGATTACGTACTTCGGCAGACTTCGAATACGAAAGGGCGATTGCACAAATAAACAAACAAATGCATCCGGAAATAGAAACCATATTCCTGCTTACTTTACCGGAACATACTCCGGTTAATGCCACTATTATTCGCGATATTGTATTCCACGGTGGCGATGCAAGCAAGTTTTTGCCCAAAGGCCTTAATATGGAAGAATTTAAAATGAACAGTAAAAAGTCAAATGAATAAAATGCGCTTTTTTCTCCCTGTTTTTATTTTACTGATTTCTTTAGCAGGCAACTCATCTACAATTATCAAATGTAATAATGCTGATTACGCCGGGGAATCATTAACTTTTTACAGTTATACCGATCCGGTTTCCTTAGCCACAAAAAAGGAATTTATACTTGAAATTGATAATACCGGAAAATGCACTAAAACTATCGAAATCAGGACTATGGAATATGTTTTTTGCGATTTTGGTTTATACAGGGGAATGCTCTTTTTAGAACCTAACCAAACGATAACACTAAAACTTCCGCCTGTTCGGGAGAAATCTTATGCCGACCAAAAAAATCCATATTTTGTTCCCTTATCATTTTGGTTTGCGACTGAAGACAAATCCCAATTAAATAACCAGGTTTCCAAATTTACTTTTGAATTGAACCGTATTACAGACAAATATTTTAATCAGCTCTATTTCAACCAATCAAAAAATTACTTCGACACGGTTCAGTACTATATTGAAAACGAGTTTGCAGATGTTCAGTCTGAAGCCTTTGAGTTTCATAAAACATTCTCAATA
>CAJXZG010000067.1 GCA_913063265.1 uncultured Prolixibacteraceae bacterium
CCTCAAATGGACTTTGTAATTCTTTTCCTGCCAATATCATATCCTCTTCTGTTTTTTCGTACGGAAAAGGTTTATACCCTCTTGGAATTGTTCCTTCAGCAGGAGTCCTTAGGGTCATATTATTATTAAAATTTGGATTTTCGGAATAGGTTTCAAACGCCCTGGAATATGTCATATCCGGGAAATAGATATAACCCGGTGAAGTCTTCTTTTTGTTACACGAAAAAAGAGTTAATGCCAAAACAGCTAAAATCCAAATGTATTTTATTTTTATAAATTTTGTTTTAATCATCTTTTTCGAATTAATAGTTTGTATGATAGTCCAGACTCTCCTTATAAAACGGGTGATTTTTAGGAATTAACGAAGCTTTTGACAAACCAAGGAACACTATAAACAGGAACAATCCTATATAACCAATAGTTAGTCCAATTTCAAAAAATCCAACTTTTGTATTTTCGCCTACAACTCCCGGCATAATTGCCAGAAAATAGTCTACCCAATGGCCTGCAAAAACTATAAGTGCAACCACTCCGGTAACTCCAATCATACGTTTTGAATTCCGTGTCATTAAAACCAAAAACGGCAATACAAAATTCATCACCAGATTTACATAAAAGATAGTACTGTGATTATTAACTCTTTCAACGAAATATACTGTTTCCTCCGGAATATTACTGTACCAGATCAAAAGATATTGTGAAAACCATAAGTACATCCATAAAATGGAAAATGCGAATAAGTATTTCCCTAAATCATGCAGATGTTCTTTATTCACATGCGACATATAGCCTTGATTTCTAAGAAAAATCAGGATGAGAATAATCATAGCAATGGTACTTACAAGCAATCCTGAGAAAATGTACCATCCATATAATGTACTAAACCAATGAGCATCTATAGACATTAGCCAATCCCATGCCGAAGTAGAACTTGTAATTGCAAAAAACACTACAAAAACTGAGGATAATATTCGTTGTTTTTTATAATATTTTATATCAGCATCTGAATCCATATCAATTGATGCTTTTCTGAGATAGTAAGAAAGAATACTCCATCCTGCAAAGTAAATTGCAAATCGTATATAGAAAAATGTAGTATTTAAATAAGGTGCTTTGCCGGCCAATATTTCATCATGATGTGCTGTGTCTGTCCAATGATAGAGGTGGTGAATTCCGAATAAAAAAGTGATTAACATCAGTACGCCTGCAAACGGAATAAAACGGCCCATTGCTTCAGGGACCCGTTGTATACTGGTTTGCCAGCCCGATTCTCCCATTTCATGTACGGCAACAAAAAATGTTCCTCCCAGAGCTAAAGCAAGGAAATAGAAATTATTCAACAACAAATTAGCCCAAAACCTGGATTCCACAACACCTTCGCTAAACAGTCCAACTAACAGTGCAATCAGTCCAACAGCAATCATGCCGTACAGAATCATTTTTATTTTACTATCAAAAACAAACTTGTTTTCCATGTTTTGCTCCATATCTAAGATTATTCTTTTACTTCTATAATTGTTGCTCCGGCCGCTTCCATTTTTTCTTTCACATCATCGCTTTTGTTTTCTTCATAGCCTGCAACTACCACAAAATGGTTATCGGTACTTTTTACATCGTAAATTTTATTTTCGGCACCTAAACCCAGTCTCGACCTAAACAAAAAAGCAAACACCATTGAAAAAGCGGCAAATAAAACTGCGGATTCGAATGTAACGGGTATAAAAGATGGAATGGCAAGAAGAGGCTTTCCACCAATATTCATTTGATAGCCTTCAGTAAATACCCACATTTGAAAGAAAAATCCGGTCAGTGCCCCGATTGTTCCACCAATGAATCCAACCCTTGGAAGCCAGGAACGCCTTATCCCTAAAACTTTATCCAAACCATGCACGGGAAATGGCGTAAATGCATCCAAAACTTTTACATTGTTTTCCTGCATCTTTTTAATTCCTGAAAGAAGATCTTCTTCATCCAGATAATAGGCCGATATATATTTCGTAATTTCCTTCATAGCTTATTTCTTTTTCTCTCCTGAAGTTTTCAAAACACTTTTTACTTCCGAAATTGCAATAACAGGGAATACTCTGACAAAGAGCAAAAACAGGGTGAAAAATAATCCTATCGTCCCTACATATAATCCGACTTCAACAAGTGTGGGTTTGTACATCGTCCAACTCGATGGAAGGAAGTCGCGGTGTAAAGAAGTTACAACAATTACAAAACGTTCAAACCACATTCCAATGTTTACAAATATGGAAATGATAAATGTTGCCACGAGGCTTCTGCGTATTTTCCTGAACCAAAATAATTGGGGAGTAATAACATTACAAGTCATCATGATTGTATAGGCCCACCAATAAGGGCCCGTTGCCCTGTTCAGAAATGCATATTGTTCATATTCAACTCCGGAATACCATGCAACAAATAATTCAGTTAAATATGCAATACCTACAATTGATCCTGTTGCTATGATAATTTTGTTCATCGATTCGATGTGCCCGATGGTAATGTACTCTTCCAGATTCATGGTTTTACGCGCAATAATCAGCAAAGTAAGAACCATTGCAAATCCTGAAAAAACTGCTCCGGAAACAAAATAAGGCGGAAAAATGGTTGTATGCCAACCGGGAATCACCGAAGTGGCAAAGTCCATACTTACAATACTGTGAACGGATAACACAAGTGGTGCCGCCAAACCGGCAAGTATCAAACTTAAAGACTCATGCCTTGACCAGTGTCTTGCTGAACCAACCCATCCAAAGCTCAAAAATCCGTATATCTTCTTTTGCCAAACTTTTTTTGCTCGGTCGCGAATGGTTCCTAAATCAGGAATTAAACCGACATACCAAAATAAAAGGGACACAAAGAAATAAGTGGTAATTGCAAAAACATCCCACAAGAGAGGAGAATTAAAGTTTACCCATACATCACGGGTATTAGGATATGGAAAAATAAAAAAACCAACTAATAATCTCCCCATGTGAATGAGTGGGAAAAAACCTGCACACGCCACAGCCATCAATGTCATTGCTTCTGCTGAACGATTGATACTTGTTCTCCATTTTTGACGGAATAGTAAAAGGATGGCAGATATAAATGTACCTGCGTGCCCGATTCCTACCCACCAAACAAAGTTGGTTATACCCCATCCCCATCCAATTGTTTTATTTAAACCCCAGGTTCCAATTCCAAACCACACGGTAAAAAATGTTGCCACACCCCCAAGTAAAAATGCTGTTGTAGAAATTGTAATTCCCATAAACCAGTACTTCCCGGGTTTTCCAGCCATAGGAGCCGTAACATCATTGGTTATTGTTGCGTAATCCTTTTCGCCCTTTATCAGCGGTTCACGTTGTGGAGAAACGTACATTCTTATCTATTTAAATTAGTGTTTTATTTCTTTTTTCTTTGTTGCTTTTGCTTCTGTATTTCTTACTTTGGTAAGATAACCCACAGATGGTAGTGTATGTAATTCTTCGAGAAGATGATAATTTCGTTCATCAGCGAAAAATTTCGAAATTTTACTGTCTTTATTATTCAAATCACCGAAAACAATAGCATCTGCAGGACATGTTTGTGCACAGGCCGGAACAATCTCCCCATCTTCCAATTGCCTGTTTTCCAGTTTTGCATCTAATTTTTTCTCCTGAATTCGTTGAATACAAAGCGAACATTTTTCGATAACTCCTTTGGAACGGATAACCACATCCGGATTTAAAACCATACGTTTCAAGTCGACTGTCATTCCTGCAGGATCATAAGTATTCAAAGGAATTGCATCTGATTGAGTATAATCCATGAAATTAAACCGCCTTACTTTATAAGGACAATTGTTATTACAATATCGTGTTCCAATACAGCGGTTGTAAGCCATCTGGTTGACTCCTTCCGAACTGTTTGTTGTAGCACCTACCGGACAAACATTTTCGCAGGGTGCATTATCGCAATGTTGACACATCACAGGTTGGCGAACTACTTCCGGATTCTCGATATCATCAGAATAATATCTGTCGATTCGCATCCAATGCATTTCACGAGCCAGTTTAACCTGCTCTTTTCCCACTACCGGAACATTGTTCTCTGCCGAACATGCCACAACACATGCATTGCATCCGGTACAAGAATTTAAATCAACCGCCATTCCCCAGTGATGTCCTTCAAATTTTCTTTTTTCATACAAAGTAGTTGCATGATGTTTTACCTTTTCATGAAATTCATTTCCTGAAGCCGGATCTTCAATATATTCAGACAATGTGGTTTCACGAATAAGTGGTCTTCCTTCCATAGAATGATGCGACTGTGTTTTGGCGAACTCGTGTTCTCCTTCAACTTTCTCGACTTTCACTCCTGTTTTTGAATAAATTCGCGTTTGCCTGTTATGTTGAACCAAAGGATAAGCGTTTCCACCCACACCTTCTGCAACCGCTCCTGCATTTGTTCGGCCATAACCCAATGCAACAGAAATAGTTTTATGTTCCTGTCCCGGTTGTATTAATACCGGGAGCGATAACTGTTTGTCGATTGATATTATGTCACCTTCTGTTATTCCCATTTCTTCTGCTAAACGAACAGAAATGCTCGCATAATTATCCCAGGTAACTTTTGTTGTAGGGTCAGGAAGTTCCTGAAGCCAGGGATTATTTGCTTGTCTGCCATCTCCAACTGCGACACTTTCAACCAGTTCCAGTTCCAATCCCTCACTACTCTCTGTTTCTATTCCTGAAGGAATTGCACTTTTTGAATAATTAATTTCTAAATTACCACCTACTGCTTTTTCAAAGACACCATTGTGTAAACTGGTATTCCAAAAATCTCTGAAACTGCCTGAAAATCCGGATGATGGATAAATATTTTTTTTCCAGTTAGATTTTATTAGTTCTACATACTCTGTTTCAACACCCGCCCATTTTAATAAAGTTTCCTGTCCGGCCCTTGTATTAAATATCGGACGTATTGCAGGTTGTGATAAACTGTAATTTCCTGGTTTAATTTCATAATCGTTCCACGTCTCTAAAACATAATGATCGGGGCACAGATATTTGCACTCTTCTGCTGTTTCATCTTTAAGGCTCGGAATCGAAACTGTAAGATCAGCTTTTTTTAATCCATTTAAGAATCCCTTCGCATTTTGATAATTATAGGCTGGATTTACACCATATAAAATCAATCCGGAAACTTCTCCCTTATTCAATTCTTTAGTTAAGGTTTCCATTTCAGAATCATTCCCTTTTTTCAAATTTAAAGGTGAGTTGATATCTAATGTTGAGCCATAGTTTCCTAGCAGATAATTTATTCCATTAACAATAACCTGGCTTTCTTTATCATTTGAACCACAAACCACCAGTGATTCTCCTTTATGTGCCAAAAGTCTTTGAGCTACATCATGCACATCAACGGGAGAAGCAGGTATTTCGATAGTATTTTCTCCAAGTTGTTTCGCGATTTCGTTATACAAATTGGCAATAACAATTTTTTGTTGAGAATTTTTAGTTACTATACGCTTGTCTGCATTACTTCCTGTCAAAGACATGCCTGCTTCAAAATGGGCATGATAGGACATTTCCTTTTTATTATGTCCTACTTTTCTGCCTTTTGAATACTGTTTTGTAAATTCAACAGGCATTAACCAGGTTCCCAGAAAATCTGCACCAAAACCAACGATTACTTTTGCCTTATGAAATTGATACGAAGGAATTACCTCTTTACCAAAAACAGACTGGTTAGCCAAAGAAATTGCATTAGCCGAAATTGCATCATATTGAATATGTTTTGTAGCGGGATACTCCTCAATAAACTTTTCAATTACACTCAAAGTAGACGGGCTGATAATCGTGGGAGTTACAATTACAATTTTACCATTACTTTGTTTAATAGCCTTTAAGTTTTCAATAATCTCTGCATCGGCCTTTTCCCATTCAGCTTCAACTCCTGAAATAGCGGGATTTTTATACCTGGCTGTATCATACAAACTTAAAACCGATGCTTGCACCCTGGCACTGCTTCCTCCTTTGGTAACAGAAGACAGTTTATTGCCTTCAATTTTTATTGGCCTGCCATCTCTCACTTTTACCAGGATACTTGAATAATCGTTGCCATCAAAAAAAGTTGAAGCAAAATAACTGGCTTTCCCGGGAGTAATAGCATCCGGTTTTATCAAATAAGGAATTGCCTTTCGAACCGGTTGCTCACAACTACTAACCACAGCTGCCGATGCAATTGCAAATCCAAAAAGTTTTAGAAAATCACGCCTACTGGAAGGAGAACCGGAAACTGGTTCATCTATTCCAATGTGATTTTTTGCCAAATTTTTATAGTTATTTGGAGAACCGTCGATCGGTTGATATTCTTCAATACTCTTGTAATATTTTTTTTCCATCAAATCCGTAGATTATAAATGTGATTAATAGTGACATTTCATACAATCTGTTCCACCTATTTGTGCTACAGTAACAGAATCCATTTTTCCAGCAGCAATTTGCTCGTGAAATTCCTTGTATGTTTTATAATAGTCGTTATCAACAAACTGAACTTTTCTTGTTTTGTGGCAATCCAGGCACCAACCCATAGAAAGGTCTGCATGTTGCCTAAGAACATTCATTTCTTCCACGGGCCCATGACATTCCTTACAATCCAGTTTTCCGGCTCCAACATGCTGGGCATGACTAAAAAATACATGGTCTGGTAAATTATGTACCCTCACCCATTCAATAGGAATATCGTTATCCACAGCATAATGAATTTTATCTATTTCAAATTTACCGGAGTTGGTACCTTCCCTCACAATAATGTGACAGTTAATGCAAACATTTGCAGAAGGGATACCTGCCGATTTGCTGTACTCTGCAGTGTGGTGACAATAAAAACAGTCGGTTTGATTTAATCCTGCATGTACTTCGTGTGAAAACTTAATTGGCTGCAACGGGGCATAAGCTTCCTGTCTTCCAAGATTTGTTGCCTCCTGATATAATATCATTAACAACCAACCCGTAGCCCCCAATAAAAACACCACAGGAACCAGTTTATATTTGATTTTTTGAACAAAGATTAATTCTGCCAATGCCCATAAAATAACCAATACCAGAAATATTATACCGATCAGCCACAGCACATTGATTTTCTCTTTTGAGTGACCTTTATGCGCCATTTCATCCAGGTAAATTTTTACAGTCTTTAAATCCTCACTTTCGATATTAATGTTTTTATGGACCTCGCTCATTTTTTTCCCGGATGGTTCCAGTATTACTTTTTCAAAAGCTGCAAAGTCTTTATCGGCATATTTTAATGCAATATCCATCGCAGATGGATTCCAGTTTAAAGTATCTACCGGTTTAATATTATGACAGGAAACACAAGATTCAAAATTCCTGTCGAATGGCAGCAATCCTTTAAAAAATCTTTCGCCACGTGTGATTTCTTCATGGGAATAGCCCTCTGATATAACCGATTCTTTGTCCTCTCCAAGAGCATAATTTGAAAATAAAAATCCGGAAATGGTCACGAAAAGGTAAACAAAAAATACTACATTGATTTTTTTGTTTTTCCTCAATAAAAATTTTCTCATTCTGTTCAGTTTAGTAATAAAACTAAGGTACGTTGAAACTAAAACATTCTCTTTAACAAAAGAAAACGGTAAAAAGTTTCTCAATTTTGCGAAAAAATGTTGTAAAAATTTGCAAATCCCTGCTCGTGTTAAAACCATAAAGGACACAGCATATTTTTAAAAAACATATGTTTACAATTAGAAGAAAAAAAACAACTCAAACATATTGGTAATGTGCAATATACAAAATCAAAATCACAATTCAGCCTAAGATTCAATTCTGCACCCCTTAAATTATAAACCTCGATTATGTTTTAATCAGTTTTAACTATGTTTTATTGGATTTCAATTTTGACAGAGTTTTTAAATCACAAGTAAGGTGGCAATTCAATTTAATTACTTGTCTTTAATAATCTGAAGATACATTTTTATAATTTTGCTGCAATTCAATCAAAGAAGTGAAAAAACAGATAAATTCCATTTCAGCTTTTCAATTCTACCAGTTGGTAAGATACACAACCTTAATTCTGATAGGTGTTGTTTTTACCAAAACTGCATTATCTCAAAATGAAATAGGTGAATACGAGACATTTGTTTTTATAGCGGGAGCCATAAGTTTTTTCTGGTTGAACGGTTTGCAAAAAGCATTGTTACCGCTTGCTGCCAAACAAAAAAATAAACAGTCACCTGTTTTTAGTGCATTTGTACTACTTCAGTTATTCAGTATTATAGCTGCTGCATTTCTTTTTTTTATGCAACCCGTTTTTACAAAGTTTTTACTCAACGGAAAATCAATCCCGGAGCTAATACTTTTAATTGTTTTTATCGTTTTTAGTGTACCAGCCAATCTTGTTGAATATTATTATCTGATTGAAAAAAGGAATAATGCCATCGTTTATTATGGATTAATTTCTTTTGGACTTCAGTTTATTCTGGTTGCATTACCGGCAATTCTTGGGATGGGGATATTAACAGTGTTAAAAGGATTATTATTTTCAGCTATCTTAAAATATGTCTGGCTTTGGATAATTTTTATTGCCAACAAAGAAATAAAATTCTCTTATTCATTTGTTAAAGAGCATTTAAAACTCGGAGGCCCTTTAATTGCTGCAACTTTTTTAAGTGGATCTGCTCAATTTATAGATGGATTTATCGTAACCTCATATTTTGATGAAGGAACTTTTGCGGTATTCAGATACGGTGCCCGTGAATTGCCCTTAGCGATGCTGCTCGCAAATGCGCTAAGTAATGCAATGTTGCCTGAGTTTGCAAACAGAAACAAATTGCAGGAAAACCTTCAGAAACTTAAAAAAAGTGTGACAAAGCTGGCTCATCTTTTATTTCCTTTAACTGCTGTTTTGTTATTAATATCGCATTGGATTTTCCCTGTTATTTTTAATCCGGAATTTAAACAGAGTGCCACCATTTTTAACATTTACCTGCTCATAATAATTAGTCGATTGCTTCTGCCACAGACCATTCTTAACGGTTTACAATTATCGAAACCTATTATGAATGCTGCTTTTGCAGAGTTGCTTGTAAATGTTTCATTAAGCTTGCTTTTCGTGGAGTATTTTGGAATTGCAGGAATCGCATTTGCAACTTTTATAGCATACCTTTTTGAAAAGGTTTATTTGACTGTTGTAGTTAAACGTAAATTAAACATTCCGATAAATGAATATATTCCATTAATAACCTATCTTTTATACAGCGCCCTGATTCTGATAATCTTTATATTTGCCGAAAAAGTATTAGGTTGATGAAATTCTGACAATTAAAGCTTTTTACAATGGATTTTATTCTTGACAATCAGGAAACAGAAAAAAACTTTCAGAAAATTATTGCTCTTGTAAAATCAAGAAAGAATGGCGAGGTTGCAGATTTAATGAATTCAAGAGGTATTACATATAAATTGAACTGGGGGGTTTCAATAATTGATTTACGAGATATTGCCAATCAGTTTGAAAAAGACCATTTACTTGCTTTAAAACTCTGGAATAAACAATGGCGCGAAACCATGATTCTGGCAACAATGATTGATAATCCTGATAAAGTAAGTGAAGAACAAATTGATTTCTGGACAAAATCTTTTGAAAACTCCGAAATTGCTGAACAGGCATCATCCAATTTATGGGTGAAAACAAAGTTTGCTTTTATAAAAGCTTTGGAATGGAGCCGCGGGAAAAAACATCTGGTTCGTTATACAGGTTTACATTTAATGGGTCGTTTGGCCATTGCAGACAAATCTGCGATTGACGAAATGTTCGAACCGTTTTTTGAAGAATTACCGACACTTGCCAAGGACAACAAATTAAATACAGTGTTTTACCGAAGCGTAATTGCATTAGGGAAACGTTCTAAAATTCTGAATATGCAAACAACTGAATTAGCACGCACATTGCAACTCAGCGATTCGGAAAATGCTGTTCAACTGGGTGAAGAACTTTTTGAGGAGCTTACAAGCGACTATTTTCAGGAATTGCTTCAAAAATGACAAAATGCTCCACTTTTCATTTTAGCCGATAATGCGGGACACAAGATAATGACTGAATTAAAATTCTATTTTAAAAGCAATTACCGCTTTCTCTGAAAACTTGTCATATAAAACCAATGCGGCAGGTTTTTTGTTAAACTTATGCAAAAATTAGAATTTAAATTTTAGAAAATATGATGAATATAACAAAATCCTCGAACCCGGTTTTTAAGGAGAATGTTTTTCACCGGGATTACCAGGTTGAAAGCAACTCGATGACGGTTAACGGTACAATGAATAAAACAGCATTATTGCTTTTATTGGTTGTGGCAGCTGCCATTTTCACCTGGAATAAGTTTTTTCAGGCAGTTGCCATTAGTCCTGAAACTGCATCTAATGCTGTTATGCCGTGGGTTATTGTTGGAGGAATTGGAGGTTTAATCACTGCAATAGTTACTGCATTCCGTCCACGGAGTTCAGGAATTTCTGCTCCAATTTATGCCGTATTCGAAGGCCTTTTGCTTGGAGGAATTTCAGCAATTTTCGAGGCCATGTACCCTGGAATTGTGATGCGTGCCGTAGCACTTACATTGGCTGTGTTTTTAGCCATGTTGTTTTTGTATCGATCAGGCATTATTAAAGTAACACAAAAACTCAAAATGGGGATTTTTGCTGCTACGGCCGGTATTGCTGTTGTTTATTTATTTAGTTTTATTGGAGGATTTTTTGGAATGGAATTTTCGTTCCTTCATGGAAACAGCAATTTTAGTATTGGTTTTAGTCTTGTGGTTGTAGCAATAGCAGCATTAAACCTGGTTCTTGACTTTTCGTTTATTGAAAATGCGGTAGATTCAGGCGCACCAAAATACATGGAGTGGTATGGTGCTTTTGGTTTAATGGTTACATTAATATGGTTGTATCTTGAGTTGTTAAGGTTATTATCTAAATTGGCAAGCAGAGATTAAAACAATAATATATTCTGTTCAAAAAAGGATTCTGTTTAATAAAAGCAGAATCCTTTTTTTGTTGTTGATATAAAACACAATCTGTAAAAAAATGAACGTTATAATGTGGTAATTACTAATTTTGCACAGATTTTCGACAGTCATTTAAACAGTACATGAAAATAATTGAAGTAACGGATAAAAAAACCAGAAAACAGTTCCATCAGGTACCCAAACTCATTTATAAAAATGATCCAAACTGGGCATGCCCCCTGGAGAGTATGGTGGAGGGCATTTTTAATCCTGAGAAAAACAAAACATTTAAAAACGGAAAAGCAATTCGTTGGATTTTAACCGATAATAATGGTAAACTTTTAGGTAGAATTGCCGCATTTATTAATGGGAATCTTGCATATACATATGAGCAGCCAACCGGAGGTTGTGGTTTTTTTGAATGCATTGATAATCAGGATGCAGCTAACAAACTTTTTACAGCAGCAGCCGAATGGAATAAAACCAATGGAATGGAAGCCATGGATGGCCCTGTAAATTTTGGTGAGAATTACATGAACTGGGGGTTACTGGTTGATGGGTTTATGCCTCAAGGTTTTGGAATGCCATATAATCCACCTTATTACGAAAAACTGTTCCGTAATTTTGGATTTGAAGTATACTTCGAACAATATTGTTACCATCTTGACTATACAGTTCCTTTCCCGGAACGTTTCTGGAAAATAGCAGAGTGGATTGCAAAAAAGCCACAATATGATTTCAAACATATTACTTTTAAAGAGACAGACAAATTTGTTCAGGACTTTTGTACCGTTTACGATGCTGCATGGTCATTTCACGAGCATTATAAGCCCCTTGATCCTGATGATATTTATGATTTCATTTCCAACTCAAAATCAATACTTGACCCGGAAATGATTTGGTTTGCGTATCACGAAGGAAAACCAATTGCACTTTTTGTAATGCTTCCTGATATTAACCAGATTCTTAAAAAACTAAATGGCAAATTAAACGCATGGAACATTCTTAAATTCTTGTGGTATAAGAATATCAAAACCATGACCAGAACCAGAATCATTATTATGGGCATTGATCCTAAATATCAGCGTTCGGGTGTTGACTCAGCAATTTTTTGGCACCAAAATGAATTAATGAAAAAGAAACCACAGTACACAGAAGTAGAACTTTCTTGGGCTGGCGATTTTAATCCAAAGATTATTGCAGTATATGAAGCCACCGGTGCAAAAAAGGCAAAAACACATTATACAATGAGATACCTTTTCGATCGGCAAAAACCATTCGTAAGAGCACCTATTATCGGCCCGGAGGCTTTAAATGAGAAAGTTAAAGCAAAAATCAGGAAAAATTAAGTTTATTGATTTGGTATATAGAGAACAATATTTATCTTTGCAGGCCGATTAAAAAAGGAATTAATTAAAAATAATGAATGGATTGCAATTTATGAATGTAACCATTCGAATAAAAAAACAGAAAAATGAAAAAAGATATTCACCCTAAAGATTACAGATTGGTGGCATTTAAAGATATGTCGAACGGACATACATTTATCACCAAGTCAACTGTAAACACAAAGGAAACAGAAGTTATCGACGGAGTTGAATACCCATTGTTCAAAATCGAGATATCAAGTACTTCTCATCCATTTTATACCGGAAAAGTAACACTGGTAGATACTGCAGGACGTGTTGATAAATTTATGAACCGTTACAGCAAACATATGGAAAAAAGGAAAAAATAATATTTCAAAAATAATATTTCAAAGCTCCGAAATTTCGGAGCTTTTTTTGTGTTTCAAACCTTAAAATTCTGTGACTTTTTCGTCTAAAAGGCTAACATTTTATAGAATTTTGGCTTTGAACAAATTCATAATTAGAAATGAAACTGGTTTTAACATACAAAAAGCCGGTTTCGAACAATATGAAATTTTAAAAAATCAGGATTGACACTGACAAAACCTTTGGTTTTTATCATTATTAAAAAATATCAATGAATAATCCGGGTTAAAGTGTAATATTGTCATACAATATTTGGTTCGTAATGAACAATCAGCCATTTAAACAACTTTCTGTTAATGGCACATCAATTGTTTTAAGGGTAAACCTTATTAATAAATTACAGCAAACGTCAGATTGTCATAAAATCTATTTAGAATGGGGAAACTTAAAAATACCGGAATTAAAAATTTGTTTGGATTGGGTTCGATGGATAATGATGCAGATATAATTCCTATAATTGCCGATGGCGACGATAAAGATCTAAAAAATATTGAAGTACCGGATGTACTTCCAATTTTACCTCTCCGGAATACTGTTCTTTTCCCCGGGGTTGTATTGCCGATAACCGTGGGCAGAGAGGCTTCACTTGAATTGATTCGCGATGTTAATAACGGAAACAAACTTCTCGGTACAGTTGCTCAAAAAGATTATACTGTTGATCTTCCAAAAATCACAGATATTTATACCATAGGCACTGTTGCTGAAATTTTAAAAATTCTCGAAATGCCGGATGGTTCGACTTCAGTAATCATTCAGGGAAAAAGGCGTTACAGAATATCTGAATTTGTATCGGAAACACCCTATTTTAAAGCAAAAGTAGAACCGCTGGAAGATATTCTTCCGGAAAATGACAATGAGTTTAGTGCAATTGTCGGTTCACTCAAAGACCTTTCTATAAAAATAGCTCAGTTTTCAGCAAATGTTCCGCCTGAAGCGACATTTGCGGTCAAAAACATAGAGAATTCCTCGTTCCTTATCAATTTTATTTGTTCCAATACAGATTTAAAAGTTGAAAACAAACAAACACTTTTAGAGATTGAAAACCTTAAAGAAAGAGGTATTCAGGCCATTAGTTTTTTGGTTAGAGAAGTGCAAATGCTTGAATTAAAAAACGATATCCAGAAAAAAGTAAAAACCGATATCGACAAGCAACAGCGCGAGTTTATGCTCAACCAACAAATGAAAACCATACAGGACGAATTGGGTGGAAATCCGGTTGAACAGGAAATAAATACACTTAGAAACAAAGCAAAAGAAAAAAAGTGGAACAAAGACACTGCTAATTTTTTCAAAAAAGAAGTGGACAAATTAAGTCGTTTAAATCCTGCAGCAGCTGAATATTCTGTACAATTTACTTTTTGCCAGACTTTGCTTGATTTACCATGGAATGACTACAGCAAGGATAACTTCGATTTAAAAAATGCAAGTAAGGTTTTGGATGAAGATCATTATGGATTGGAAAAAGTAAAGGAAAGGATATTAGAACACCTTGCTGTGTTAAAATTGAAAAACGACATGAAATCTCCGATTTTATGTTTGTATGGTCCACCGGGAGTTGGAAAAACTTCGCTTGGAAAATCTGTTGCCCGGGCACTTGGCAGAAATTATGCACGAGTCAGTTTAGGGGGATTAAGTGATGAATCCGAAATCAGGGGGCACCGTAAAACGTACATTGGTGCAATGCCCGGAAGAATTATTCAGAACATAAAAAAAGCCAAGTCTTCTAATCCGGTTTTTATTCTTGATGAAATTGACAAAGTATCAAAACATTTTCATGGCGATCCGGCATCAGCTCTGCTTGAGGTACTTGATCCTGAACAAAACAGTGAATTTCACGATAATTATATAGAGGTTGAGTATGACCTTTCAAAAGTAATGTTCATTGCAACTGCCAATACCTTAAGTACCATAGCTCCTCCTTTAAGAGACAGGCTTGAATTGATTGAGGTAAGTGGTTATCTTCTTGAGGAAAAAGTAGAAATCGCAAAACGCCACCTTATTCCAAAGCAATTGAAAAATCACGGATTAAAAAAATCGGATGTTTCTTTTTCAAAAGCAGTAATAGAACTAATAATTGAAGGATATTCAAGAGAATCAGGTGTTCGTGAACTGGATAAGAAAATCGCCAAAATAGTAAGAAGAATTGCCAAGAAAATAGCGTTTGAAGAACAATACAATAAAAAACTTACAAAAGCTGACATCCGTGAACATCTTGGTGTTGTAGAATACACAAAAGAAAAATATCAGGGAAATGATTTTGCCGGTGTGGTAACCGGTCTGGCATGGACAGCTTCAGGTGGTGAGATTTTATATGTTGAGTCAAGTTTAAGTAAAGGGAAAGGAGCTTTAACACTTACCGGTAACCTGGGTGATGTAATGAAAGAGTCCGCTATGCTGGCACTGGAATACATCAAATCGAATTCTGAAGAATTGGGCATTAAATCTGAAGTATTTGGAAACTGGAATGTTCATGTTCACGTTCCTGAAGGAGCGATTCCAAAAGATGGTCCGTCAGCAGGAGTTACAATGGTAACTTCGCTTGCATCGGCATTTACTCAGCGTAAAATTAAAAAGAACCTGGCTATGACAGGTGAAATCACACTTCGTGGAAAAGTACTTCCTGTGGGTGGAATAAAAGAAAAAATACTGGCTGCAAAACGGGCAGGAATTACGGAAATCATCCTTTCGACAGAGAATAAGAAAAATCTCGAAGAAATAAAGCAGGAATATATAAAAGGAATTAAGTTCCACTTTGCCAACACTATAATGGATGTTTTGGATATAGCTTTATTAAAAACCAAAGTTGATAAAGCATTGAAAATTGCGTAGCTTTTTGGTACGTTGTTTGTTACCACACAGATGAAAAAAACAAAAAAAGTATAATGCAGCATTCCATTTTAAACATTTTCTTAAATTAATTTTTTAATTGTTTGAATTTGTTGTTGCTTTTGTATGTATTTCTATTTTTGTTTAGTAATCAATTAAACTAATAAATTCAAAATGGAAAAACTCTCGATGTCATAATTTAACCAGTAAGGAGAGTTTAAAAAATTAAAACAGTCCCTATGAAAAACGCATTTATAATAGTATTCTCAATTCTTTTATCGTTAACAGGTCTTAGTCAATCGGCAAAAGAGTTTTACAATAGTGCCAATCAAAAACTTGATCTCAGGGATTACAGAGGCGCAATTAAAGATTATGACGATTCAATCATTTTGGATAATACTTTTCCGGATGCATTTTATAACAGGGCAATTGCAAAAAATAACTTAAAAGATTATAAAGGTGCTATCGAAGATTATACAAAAGCAATAGAATTGGATCCTGATAATGTGATGGCTTA
Organism: uncultured Prolixibacteraceae bacterium; assembly: GCA_913063265.1. GTDB lineage: Bacteria > Bacteroidota > Bacteroidia > Bacteroidales > Prolixibacteraceae > Draconibacterium. The sequence goes on from CAJXZG010000067.1 coordinate 16,109, forward strand.
TAATAATCGAGGATTAATCAAAAAAACATTAAAGGATTACGACGGAGCTTATAAGGATTATACTAAAGCTATTAAAATAAATCCTGAATTTGCATATGCATATTTTAACCGCGGCAACTTAAGTGTTTTAAAAGAAGAGCCTAATAAAGGGTGTAAAGACTTTAATAAAGCCCTTGATCTCGGCTTGCAAAAATCCATGGAATATATCTCCAAATACTGCAAATAAACGTTGATAATTAAGAAAGACTTTTTGCGATCTTATTTATTTCTTTAAAATCATAATCCGGTGTGGCTCCTTCTTTCGAGGCAACAAATGCACCTGTTGCACAGGCATAGGTCAAAGAATCTTCCGGTGATTTTTTATTGACAAGTGATGAAATAAATCCGGCTAAAAAAGCATCACCTGCACCAACAGTATCAACAGTATTTACTTTAAATCCGGGATGTTCACAGAAATTACCTTCTGTATAAATTAAGGCACCTTTTTCACCCCTGGTAACACACACAATTTTAATATTGTAATTTGATGCAATCCATTTTGCGAGGCTTTTCTCATCCTTATTTTGTATGTCTTGCCAGTCTGCAATAATATGCAGTTCATCATTATTCAACTTAACAATATCTGTTTTATTAAGTAATTTCTCAATTATCTCTTTATTGTCATACGGTTTTCTGAAATTGACGTCCATGATATTAACCGCATCATACCCGAGTAAATTTATTATCGTTTCTCTTGATACTAAATTTCTCGATGCCAAAGAACCATAAACTATTACTCCTGTTTTTTCCGCTTTAGAAATCAGCGAGTCAGTCAATTTAATATTATCCCATGCAACAGGTTCACAAATTTCGAAGGTTGCGTTTTTGTTTTTATCTAAATGAACAAGTACTTCACTTGTTGGTAAGGAATTATCTTTCTGAATTAATCCTGTACTAATTCCTGAGTTTTTAAGAAACGTTATTAAAGCATTCCCGGCTTCATCCTGTCCAACACGGCTTGCCAGTAAAACTTTGTTACCAAAAGCTTTTAGATGAACTGCAACATTTAATGCTGCTCCACCCGGTTTAGATCCTGAAGGAAACCTATCCCAAAGAATCTCACCAATACATAAGATCTGCTTGTTTGAAATATTCATTATATCCTGTTTATTTTTCTAATTTTTTAGGAACATTTTATTAAAAACCTGATGCATACCAAATTTGGACTCTGCACGGACAAAATAAATTCCGGGAGGAATCTCCTGCAGGTTTATTTCCATTTTTTGGTTTGGTAGCCTGTCTTCAATATTCTCCTTGTATATAATTTCTCCATGAATATTAAATATTGACAATATTAAACCTCCAGACCAGATTTTATAATCTGTTTCGAAATAAAAATTTCCGTTGTTGGGATTAGGATATATTTTTGTTTTCCAATCTAAACGACTACGAACAGAAGTTGGAGACGATTCCAATAAAATATAATCTATTTCAACTGTACCTGTTCCTACATTTCGTGCCGGTAATAAGGCTATTTGATTTATTGTTCCCTGCCATTCCGGATAAGAGCTCAAATCAATTTCATATTCCTTAAAACCATCATCCAAAATTGTAGGAGTCATTTTTATATTTTTCCTGCTATCCAATGAAGTATAAATTGTAAAATACCAATCGTTACTTGTAGTATTATTTTTTAGTCTGATTTTTATCTTCTTATATATTTCAGTATTAATATCAAGACTTTCCGGGCTTAATAATTCAGGATAATTCCCGGTGATGTTAATTTTCAAAATATCATTATCCACACTTATAAAAGAATGTGAAGCCCATTTAATTTTCCAGCCTTCTGAATCTCCTTTATTTTTAAAATCCCAGTAGTATAATTTACCTGTATCGTTTGTTCCGGTAATATCAACCGTATATATATTTTCAGACAATCCATCTTCTGAAATAACTTTTATTGTATCGGTTCCCGGAATATCATTGGCACGTTTAACTTTCACCTCCGCCAATTTATTGCTTGTAATTGCTGTAATTTGCGGAAGAGAAAAATTTTCTCCGAGTAAATTAAGTTTATATTTTTTGACAGAACTGTCAAAACCGTTCAATTCATTACCATTATATGAAAGTGAATATAAATCTGCATTTGAAGCTCTTACTGCATAATCCTGTTTAGGAGCTATGATCTTTTTGATTTCTTTTAGCCTGGATTCATCAATAGTTCCATCGGCATTTAAAGTTGGCATAATCCAGCCTCCTTCATCATTTTCGTTCCATGCATAAATTAAGATTGTATTGGCTTCACAATTTTCACCTTCGGCCCTATTGGTTTCAACAAAAGTTAATGCATCCTGAACATTATTCACTAATTCTTCAGCTGTTGGAGTCTCAAAATATTTTTCATAAAAACCAGGATCATCTATCCATGGAACGCCGGTTACTATTCTCGGATTTCCATCTGTGCCGGCACTCACAAGCGGAATTTGCCTGAATCCGTTCTTTTTATTTTGATTCCAATTATTTATTGCTGCATCTGCCAGTACAGAGTAAGGTGCTCCATCGGTACTTCCTCCAAAACTTGTTCCGTTATACCAGTACCTTGAAATTGCATCATATCCGGGCTCCTGTTTATCTTGCATAGGAACTACATAAGGTTCCAAAATATTTTCGCTGGCACATGCAGCTTTAATATCATTAATAAAAGAAATGCTTACTTCTCCGTAGATGTAAAGCAATGACCTTCCATTTAGAACCGTCAGGTAATCCTGATCTTTAAAATGACCAATCAGGCGTTCAATTTCATTATTCTTTTCCTGTGTAATAACACAATATTTTAATTCCGATTTATAACCACTCGATTGATACATTCTAAATGGTAAATCTAAATCTGAACCTTCACTGTATAACAAAAATGCCCAATAGTCCAGACCATTTTCTTTTGCGTACAATATCTCCTGGTCAACACAGGACTGCGTATTACAGGAAGCCTCAATCTTGTTTTCACTGATAATTTGACCAAACCATGGAATACGGCTAACCTCTCCATTACTGCTTTTTGCGGTATGAAACTGTTTTGGACTTAAAGTTTTTTCAATGGCTTCGTTTACATTTCCCCCTCCTGTCCAATCCCATCGAATTGCACCAACTTTTGTTTTGTTTTCAATTTCCTCAGGATATCTTTTTCCCTTATTAACTGAAGGAATTTGCGCATTGTTTTCCGTAAGCCAGTTTAGTAATTCCTTCTTTAAAGAATCTGCTAAATCGGGTTTTATATCAAGCAAATTATTAGATTGGTTTTTATCAGCTATTACATCATAAAGTTCATTCTTCTTATAAATACCCGATGCCTTTTGGGGAGTAAGCTCACCCTCCCAATGATGTATATAAGTGTAATTTCCTTTTCGAATAACACTCCATGGCCTCAGCCACGACTGACCATCTGTACCTCTGTAATGGGGAAAATGAAAAATCGCAGATTGTCGTTCCTGCTGATTATCTGAGAATAATGAGGGAGCAAAATTCTCTCCATCAGGAGCAACATTTTCTTCAAGCTTACCTCCTGCCAGATCAATCAGAGTTGGAAAATAATCGGTTGAAACAACTACCCTGTTTTTTTCGATTCCTGCGTTTAATTTAACCGGCCAGCGAATTATACAAGGCACCCTGATACCACCTTCAAATTGTGAGCTCTTACCTCCGCGAAATGGGAAATTTCTTTCGCTAAGCCCGCCATTATCAGAGGTAAATATTACAATTGTATTTTCTTTAATTCCCAGTTCGTTGACTTTAGACAGCAAATTACCAACTCCGCTATCCAAATCTTTAAGCATTCCTGCATAAACCGGTGTTTGCAGAGAAGGTCTGTCTTTCCAGATTGGAAGTGCTCCTTTTTGTTCGAAATATTCCCTGTTTTTGGTGGAAGAAGATTGAGGAACATGCACAGAATGATGAGAAACAAATGCAAAAAATGGTTCGTTATTATTTACACAGGTTTCAATAAAGTTTTCTGTAAGGTTATGAATTTTATTGATATGAAATTCATCGTCATTTGCATCCTGATCCTCTTTTGTACCGTTATGATTTACCAGCCATTCATCAAAACCGGCTTCTTCGGGATTTACTCCTTCAATATGCCATTTCCCATAGATGGCTGTTTTATATCCTAACTTCTTTAATTCTCCGGCTAAAAAAGGCTGATTCTTATCGAGGGGTAAATCTTCAGTGCACATTAACGGTTCGTTCAAATACTTATTATTGATTCCCCAAGGATATACTTCAGTAGAATGTGTTCTTGCCGGATATTTACCAGTAATAATAGAAGTTCGTGTTGGTGAACATACCGCTCCTGCCGAATAATGATGATTAAACTTTATTCCTTCAGAACATAATTTGTCTATATGCGGAGTTTCGTAAAATTCGTTTCCGTAGCAACCCAAATCATTTATTCCCAAATCATCAGCAAGAATAAATAAGATATTGGGTTTGTCATTTTGTGCAAAACCAGCTAAAGTGGTACACAAGAAAACAGCAACAAAACAATGTTTAAACAGGGTTATGATTTTTTTTATCATTTTTAATTCTATGATTATTTTTCCTGCAATTCAAAAACATCTTTTAAAGCTTCCAAATAGGCAAAGCCATTAACTTTATCAGGTTCTAGATAACTGCCTTCGGTCCATTCATTCCAGCAATTTATTGTAATTATTCTTTCATTCTCCGATTTTGTCAATAAAAGTTCTTTTAATTGACGGGCAGCACTTTCAAAATTTTCAGGTGTATTTTCAGAAATTGTTGCCATAAACGGATAAGCCCTGTATTTTAATTCATCTTCCTGAAAACATCTTGGAGAGGCATCCCAGCCCATTGTTAAATTTGGATAATACGGAATATCATACTCTTCCCAGGTCTTATTTGCAAATTCTACATATTTCTCCTGAACTTCTTTATAAGGAGTTTCGGGAAATTTATCCAGATGAACGTGGTGGATCCAAACATATGAAGTAGAAGAATCAAATCCAAGATCTCTTACCAGTTGCTTTACATTTCGGGGAACAACTTCTCCCGGAAGTATTGGTTGTCCCCAAATAACAGCATTTAAGTTTAGCCCTTTAAATCCGCTATCAATAGTCTTTTCTCTGAATTTATCCAGCGCTATTTTTGTGTCTTCAACCGATTCAAAACATTCTACCAGTTTTTGCAAATCATATATCGAGAAGTAGGGTTCTCCATCAATCAACCAATAACTTTCATGTTTAAAATACTTATCAATTATGTAATCACACATTTTGTCGAAAGTTTCAGGAGTTACTGCGCCGGGATATAATATATCAGGTTCCACATCCCATTTCATTGGATGAATATCCATCCAATCGTGATTGGCCCACATCAACGAAAATTTCATTTTATCATTGTTACCAGCTTGCATAAAACCTTCTTCAAGACCTCTCTCAAGAAATAAGCCATCGTTATAATAATACCAATCGAAAATAAAAACATCAATACCATGACTTGAAGCCGCCTCAATTTTTTGGGCCATTTGATTTGGATCAGCTTCATCTGTGTATCCCCAATAAGGTTGCCTGGGTTGTTTGTGTCCTTCAAACCTGGGTTTGGCATCTTTCACCAATTCCCATTCTGTCCATCCTTTACCGTGAACTTCGGCATTCCGCCTGTCTTCATGATAGTTAGGGAAGTAGTATGATGCCAATGTGATTTTATCCGATTCTTCAGTTTGTTTCTTTTTTCTTAAAGAAGAACATGATATTATAAGAAAAACCACAATCAGTCCAAGCAAACACATCCCTTTAGATTGTTTCATGTCGATTTATTATTGGGTTATACTTTCTAGTATTTGTATAATTCCTTTCCTCTCAACACTCCTATCTCCTTATGATTCAAATAATAAAAAATTACATATACCGATATTAGTTCTTTATAAATAATCCCTTGTAAGATACGCTTTCCCGGCCATAATCCGATTCCACCCGAACATAATAAATTCCGGATTTGTAATCCTCTACGTTAATTTCCAATTTAATAACATCCTTTGAAACCTTCATTTTCTTTAGACATCTCCCCAGATTATCATAAAGAAACATTCTTTCAATGTTGGTTTCCGGTAATTCAACGGTTACATTATTTCCGGCCGGATTTGGATAAATTATTATTTTATTTCGATGTGAACTTGCATAAATATTTGTACCTGTTAAAATATCATTTTCAACTATCAAATCCATCGCACCATATGCAATTTCCTTAATATCGAGTTTTAAGCGAAAAGAAGCTGTAATTGGATATAAAAATCTGATATTTTCTAAAACCAGTTCGTGGGCACCAATTTCGTATTGTTGGAGATTTTGCAATGAAATAAGCAGTGTATCCCAACTTTCTGTTGTTTTAAACACGGCATTATAGTTTATATCTTCATGAACACCATCAAACCTAATGCTTGATGAAACAATTGCTTTTACCTCTTCGCTTGTTTTGTAGATAATTCGCAAAACCGGATTGCTGTTTCCGGATCCAATCGATGCCGATCCGGGCAGATTTGTTGCATTTTCAGAAGCAATTTTTAAGATATTTGAACCTGGTACATATACTGATGTTATGGAAAAAAAATCGAGTGAAGATGTATCCGCAGTCATGTTTCCGGCTTCATTTGTAAAACCCATGCTGGCCAGAATTGTATTTTCCTGTTTTACCCATGTCCAACTTCCTTCGGTGTTTTTTAGTTTTATCATTCTCTTTCTGGGTTCAACCGAAACTGTCGTATCTACAGGAATCACAATATTCTCTCCATAAATATTTTTAATATCATTCAAAAAAAAAGTAGTTGAATCCTTATAAAAATTTACAAAACTTTCGTAATTCGCCTGTCCTTCAAGAGGTGTCCAATACGATGCCGGGCTTGTATTCATCCAGGTAAGTACATAGGCTAAATTTTTACCTAGTTCATCGTTTTTAATCTGATTTAAAAAACCATCCATAAAATAATCATTACTTGTACTATTCTGTAATCCCTGTCTGATTCCGGTTTCGGTTATTGCCGGAACCTTATATGTTTCTTCTGCCCATGCACAGACCAATCTTGAACCATCTCTTACAAGCAATTTTAATTCCTCATCGTTTTGGTAAGCATCAAATCCTATTATATCCACATAATCGTCACCCGGATACATTGCGCGCGTAAGAGATTCATTCAGTGAAGGTTTTGAAGGAGAATATGCAAGCAGAATATTATGAACTCCTTTTTCATTACGTAAATAATCGACGGTAAAGCGCCATAAATCAATATATTCCTGATTTGTGCAATTTCCTGTTCCCCACCAAAACCAACTTCCTGTATTTTCGTGAAATGGCCTGAAAATGACAGGCACCTTAACTCCTTCCGCTTCCAGTCCGTTAAAAAAATCCGCTATTTTATTCAATTCCTCAATCCATTTTTCCTGTACTTCTCCTCCAGCCAGAATAGCAGTAACCGGATTTCCTGTAACATCATTATATTTTCCTCCTGTAACAGGATTTTTTGCATGCCAACTGTATGTAGAAATTCCACCCCTTCGAAAAATTTCCTCACTATAATCTTTAAAGATTTCTATTCCACGGCCAAAATCAAAACCAAATACTCCTGGATGATCACCAACTGACGTTAAACAGTCAGATTTCAGATCAGTGGAAATTTTATCATCTCTCCAGTTTTGTGCCTCATAACAAGCCAGGTGTTGTCCGAATATAATTCCTTCCCGGCCAATATTTTTCAGATTATGAAAAAGTGTAGCAGTTTCTTTTGTTGCCAGTGAATCTGAAAGTCCCAAAGAGCCATCTCCCAATTCAAAATGAATTGTTTTAAGCTCTTCTATTTGAGCAGCAGTTTCACTTTTAATGTCTTTAATTTCCAGTTTAAAAGTATGTTCCCCGGCTTCCAGGGCAATAACTCCCAATTCATTTGTCCAGCCGTTTTTTAATTTTGCTTCAATACTGCTATTATTGCATGAAGCTTTGAGAACTATACCATCCATTTTTGAATTGTTGGTTGAGATGGAAACTTTATACAATCCTGAACGATGTATTTTTAGCTTATATTCCGAAAAATCACCAACTGCATCCAGCCCTGTCAGATTATGGGCATCATTTTGACATCCATGTGTTTTCGAAGGACCAAAACCCTTTACTTCTGAAGACGTTTTACCCTTCCACCCGATTTGAAAAAAAGGAGGAGTAAATGAATGAGATTCTTTTTTAATTTCATTAAACCAATTTTCCAAATCCTGTTTCATGGAATCGACAAGTTCAGGGCGAGCATCTGCTATATTAAACCTTTCCAAAGGATCTGATTTTAAATCTATCAAAACCGTTTCATTGATTTTCGGAGGCGAGCCATCAACATTCACAGGATTATGAAGCAGTTTATAATTTTCGTTTATCAGTGTTATTTTCTGTTCATCAAAATCAAAAGCTGCTTTTTCATTGGGCTGAATCGGCGAATACTGATCTTGTGCCCAAACCGGAAACCAGTGAGAATATACTGCACTTTTTTCATCCAAAGTCGTTGTATCGCCCTCCAGATATGTTTTTATACTTCTGCCGTCAAGTGGTAAATTATCAGACGGTAATTGTATCTCAGCAATGTCTAAAAGTGTTGGAAAAATATCGGTAATTGAAACCAACCTGTTTACATCCGTTGGATTGTAATTCTTTTTCCAGCGAATATATAATGGAGATTTTAAGCCATTTTGCCAAAGACGAGCTTTATTCCCAAGGAATCCGTGGTTATTTCTTAATGCCCACTCAACAGGATTGGTGTCTCCAAGATTAGGACCATTGTCGCTCATAAATAATACAATGGTATTTTCATCTAATCCATTATCAGTAAGAAACTCTAATAAACGGCCCACTTCATCATCCATAAATTCGAGCATTCCAAGCAGGGTGGCAAATCTTTCGGTTCGTCCTTCAGTTTTGTATTCGCTAATATATTTTTCCGGTGCATTCCATATATCGTGACAGGTAAGAAATGAAAGGTAAGCTAAAAAGGGTTGTTGTTTGTTTCGGTCGATAAAATCTATGGTATAATCTACCAGAACTTTGGCCGACCATTCTCCTTCGTGGGTTGTCTTTTCAGGATACTCATTAAACCATCCGTTACTCGGATAGTAGTTATACAACTTAGCATAATAACCTTCATCAAATCCCCGATCCCAGGGCCAGTAACCATCCGATTTTCCGGAATGCCATTTCCCCCACATTCCGGTTTTATAACCATTTGCCTGAAAAATATCGGCAAAGGTGGTTTCATCCAAATGCAAATAATCATTCCCACCATGCATCGCAGAAACTCCGGTTCTCCAAAAATCCCTGCCTGTAAGCAATGATGCCCGGGTTGGAGAACAAACAGAATTCACCATAAAATTGCCAAAACGAACAGCCGACTGAGAAAATGCATCCAAATTAGGTGTACGGGAAACTGTATTGCCATTTACTGACAGGTCATCAAATCCCATATCATCCACCTGGATGATCAGGAAATTTGGTTTGCTGTTTTGTGCCAATAAACCTGTTGAAAATAAAAACAATAATATTATAACAATAAGCTTCATTAATTGTCTCTCTTTACAATTAATCTGTTAATTACACCATCTTCAAGGGTAAGTTTTAAAAGGTAAATTCCTTCATTTAATCCAGCTGTCTCAATTTGTTTCTCAAACTGATCATTAAAAGTAACCCTTTTTATCATGGTCCCTTTTAAATCAATAATTTCTGCACTTTGTATTTTGTAATTTTCAGCAATCTGAAAGTATAATATATCAATTACCGGATTAGGCCAGATTTTTATTTCATACTTTTCTGAAAGTTCCAAAATACCGGTTGAAACTGCCTGCATTTGAATATTAATTGTGGTGTCGTTGATTAAATACAAACTTCCGGTTAATGTGTTGTATTTTTCCTTTTCAATTTTGTAGTTATACTGTGTAAAAGTTGGGTATTCCTTAAAGAAAACATTTCCCAAACCATTGGAAATTCTTTCTTCTTCTTCGATTGTAACTGTTGCGTTATTTACCGGTGTTGTATTTTCGCTTAACTTTATTTTTATGGTTGAAAAAGCCGGAGTAAGCTGGTATGTAAAAAGTGTATCTGTTTTTACATTAAAAGAATCTTTTAAAACAGAATATTTTGGATGCTGAATTTCAATAAAATGTTTTCCTTCTGTAACTGCAATAGTTGCAATACCTTCACTATTTGTGGAAGCTGAAAGATCGCTGATATTTATATTGGTCTCGTAAATACTTTTCTCCGTATATTTATTTACAACCTGAATATCAACATTAAATACAGGCTCCTGGACCATTAAAATAACGGATGTATCTGAAAAAATTTCAATGTCGCTAAATAACTGTTGAAATCCGTTTTCAAGTTCAACCTGAATGTTGTATTTGTTATATTCTATTTCTTCAAATGAAACTCCTCCTTCAGTGTTTGTTTTTCTGATTTGATTGTTCAGACTGACCTCGGCATTTTCCAAATATTTATTGTTCCATTCTCCCATTACTTTTATACCGACACGGTATAATTCCTGCTCAAGAAAAACTTTTACGATGGTATCGCTTTTTACTTCAATCGGACTTTCATTTTTTTTATATCCCTTTGCAGCAACTGAATAAGTGTATTCACCCGTAACATGTGTAATTTGCAACTCACCTTTGGAATCAGTTTGTTTTTCATTTCCCTCAAAAAAAATAGCTGCAGAATTAATAGCTGTAGTATCATTTTGGGTACTAACACCAAAAATTTCAAATTTTATTTTCTCTTGCGTCGATGGAGTTTTAATTCGTGATTGTACAATACTATCCAATTCATTTCTAATATTTGTATATTCTTCAAGAAAAGCTTTATTCTCCGTTTCCAGAGGATCTGTAATGTAATCGTAAAGCTCAGCAGTATAATGAGTTCCATCTCTTTTATTTACCCATTTTGTATACCGATATCTTTCAGTACGCAGTGAATATCCCATATATGAACTCCTGGGATACTGACTTAATGCGCCAACTTTAAGTTGCTTTTCCGGATTTTCAATTGCAGTAATAAGGCTTTCACCTTCAAATTCAAGCGGCACTGGTAATCCTGTCAATTCTGCAAGCGTTGTACCTATATCTGCAAATTCAGTCGGAAAATTATATACTGTCCCGGAATTGGGCTGGCCGGGATAACTTAATATCAAAGGAGATCGTGTAGCTTCTTCAAAGTTTGAATGTTTGCACCAAAGATTATGGTCACCCAAATGCCATCCGTGATCTCCCCAAAGAACAATAATCGTATTTTTTGCCAAATCCAGCTCCTCTAATCTTTGGGTTAATTTTCCGATAAGGAAGTCGATATAACTCACAGAAGCATAATATGCATGAATTAATTCCAACTGTTTATCCTCGGAGATATTTCCTGTGTTAGGGATGTCTGTATAACTCCGTAATTCATCAAAATTATGATAGGCTACGGTAGGACCATTTTTCGATTTTTCCTGAAATTCTGCCAGTTTAAAGTCTTCCCGGTTGTATAAATCCCAGAATTCTTCGGGAGCATTAAAAGGTAGATGAGGCCTTTGAAAGCCAACGGCTAGAAAAAACGGTTTCCCTGAAACATTTAACTGGTTCATTAAATTTATTCCCTCATTTAAAACCGCACCATCTATGTATGCATTATACGGAACATTAGCCTTTTCAACAGATGGCCAATATCTTTCTTCAACATAGGTTTTTTTATCGACACCCAGTCTTATTGCTTCATTTTCCAAAAGTGTTATCGTATCTTTTGCTGATTTTAAAGCATAAAAATATTTTGGTTTCCCCGTTGATGGATCATATAAACTACTCTGATGAGGATTACCATATTTATTCCATGATATCTCATCATTATTCTCCACACTCCTGTAGTCGAAAATTTTTCCTACACCATAAGAATTATAACCATTTTGTTTAAAGTATTGCGGTAAAGTCAGGATGTCCGGATTTTTATCCCGAATAAGGGTTTGTAAATCCCAGATTTCAGTTTGGTCGGGATAACGGCTGGTAAGCAAACTCGCACGGGATGGTGCACAAACCGCCTGCTGGCAATAAGCTTTAGAAAACACCATACCTTTAGATGCGAGTGCATCAATATTTGGTGTAAGTGCTAAGGAATCACCAAAACATGCAATGTTTGGTTTTAAATCATCAACGGCTATAAATAAAATATTTGGCTTTTGATCTGCCTGAGAAAAAGACTGATACGGACTCATCAGGAAAATCATAAAAAACACAAAAATAAAGTACGTTCTTTTTAAGAAGAAATACATATTCAAAAGGATGTTTAAAGTATTGTTAAAATAGAGTTCAATAGTAATAAAAAAAAAAAGAGCCTGAAAACAGGCTCTTTAACTTTAATAACTATAAGTAATTAAAACAAAATTTTACCTATTGTTTTAATGCTTTATATCGTCCAATCATTTTACTGTTGTCGCTGATAACAATCATGTATAATCCAGCAGGTTGACCATCCAATGAGATAGTTTCCATATTGCTCTGAACGTTCATTTCACGAACAATTGCACCAACAGAATTAAATACCTGAATTTTGTAACCGGCTTTAACACCACTTACATTAATTCTTCCGTCAGTTGGATTTGGATATAAGCTGATATTGTCAGACGCAAACTCCATAGTTGAAGTAAGTGTTCCAAAAGTATAATAAACAGTTACTTTACCATCGGCTGAAACTACTTTGATCATATCATCTCTTACGATTGTACCTGAAGTTTTATCTGCTCCGTTAGCATCTACAACCATTGCCATTGCACCTTCGTTTGCTTTTACATTAGCAAGTACATCACCAACAGAAGCTGCTCCATCCACACCACTTACAACATAATTTACCTGGTCAACTCCGTAAACTGAAGATTGAATATAGGCCAAATAGGTTGATTCAAGAATATATTGAGTACGAAGCAATGAAATGAAATAAGCTTTTGTAACTGTTCCGTCAGGCGAAGTTACAACAACTTTATCGTCGGCTACAATCTGTCCATCCGTTCTCTCGTGACCTAATTTGTCTACTAATTTAACAGTGGCACCTGCCGATGGAACGAGATTGCCAAGTAGGTTATGGACGTTTGTTCCGCGAGGTACAAATTCTATTAATGCATCTTTTTGTGAAATAGTGTAAACAGTAGATGTAACAAATGCATCGCTTGGTGTTGCATCGGGCATTAACTGGTAAACAATTTTGGTCATACCATTTTCAGCAGTTACATCAAAATAAATCGCATCTGTTACCAAAACATCAACATAAGTTGTGTCGAAATTTATCATCGTTAACGACACATATGCTCCGTTAGCATCAACAACATCCATATTTGCACCCGCAGGTACGGTAACATTGTCAACAATTGTCTGTAATTTTGTTCCATATTCAAACCCGGTAATTTTTCCTGTGCCCATATGATCATCTGAAGCACTTTTAGGTTCGCTTGTTATTTCAATGTTATACTTAGCCGAAGTAAGCAAGGCATTTGAACTAAGACCGTCGTCAGTAACATCCAATACATATTTAGTAGTATTAATGCTGTCAGCAGATAATACTTCCAATACATCATTTAAACTGATTGTTGCATCCATTCCAAGCTCAGAGCCATCAGCTGCTGAAATTACTTTGAGTGTCTGACCTGTATCAGCTTTTTGAATATTGTTAAAGAAATCAGCAACCGTAGTTCCTGTTACCAAACCTCTGATGTCTTCATTTAAAGAATATCCTTCACTTATTTTATAAACCGAAGAATTAACTGTTGATTTATAAACAGTAACATCATTCATAAAATGTTTACCAATGTCTCTGGTACAATTAAGCCTCCACCATGGCCAGCCATCACCTCTTGCCTGATAGAAAGCCTGATTGTATCTTAAAACTTCACTGTCATCTTCATTTGTTCCGAAAGATGCTGCCGGAGTCGGATTTGGAAGATAGATATGAGGCTTTCTGATATAATGCTCAACCTGATTAATATCTACACCGGTAATGTTCCATCTTGAGCCGTCGCCCATACCCCAGTATTCTATCAATTCAAAATCATTAGGGTCATTGGCAGGTTTTAATCCCATTTTAATAGAATCGTTCAGGATTTTGAAGATCATAAAACTACTGTTGTTCCATTCTGCTCCTCTGTCGCATACTTCTCCCCATGGATTAAAATCGGTTTGGAAAATAATATCACTGTTATCACTTGCCCACCAGGGGTATCCTGATAAGCTTGTGTTCACTATATCGGCCATAACAAATACATCGCCGGCAAAAACAATGGCATTTACATTTAAGTCTTGCTCCAAAATACCAGGACTGGCTGCCCATTGTGCTTCATTTAACCATTTATAACCGGGAACATATTTATTGTATCTGTTAGCCCAGTCATCAACACCTGAACTACCTGAAATTGCTGAGGCAGGATCTGCTGTTCCTCCCCTGTAGAACATATAGTTACTTAAATCCAGTGGCAAGTTGCCAGGATTGGCAATTTCCCAGAAGTTATTGGCATAGTTATCCCTGAATACAACTTCTGAAATAAAGGGTTCTCCCATGTATGGTTGAATATTAACAGGATTTTTCTCTTTTTCCAACTGAACTTTATAATCATTCACTGTGTAACCATCTTCTGCGGTAACAGTAAAAGTTACTGTTTTTTGTTCAACAGAGCCTGCCAAATTTACTGCTCTTGTTACATCAACAGTAGAATTCAATTGCTCTGTTTTTGCCACCAAAGCAGGGATTCCGTCCACATCAAGGGGAACCTGTACAATATAATTATATGCTCCTGCTCCGAAGTTTGGAATGGTATCTCCAATCCAACCAAATAGTCCTTTATAGAATTCAGGAATATCGGGCCATGTAATCGAACTTAAGAAAGCATTATGACTTGGTCGATAACCATATACCTTAATGTAGTATTCTTTTACATCTCCGTTTTCAGCGGTAACCTTTAGTTTATCGCCATCCATTACAGATGTTCTTTCAACTCCATCAACCCAGACAATTTCCCAGCTTGCTTTTGGTGCCTTTTCCAGATACATCATCAGCGTATCAGTATGGGTTGCATAAGGAATGCCAAAAAAGGTATTACTCTTAATAGTATCCATTTCAGGCATGTTTTCTGTAACCTGAAAAACCTCATTTCTTTGACTGTTAATATCACTGCTGTAAAATCCGTCAGCATCTGTTCTGTATTTTGGAACAACAATATTTGCATCAGCTGTAGCTTCAGCAACAACCAAATCAAATGTTTCTACATCCAAATCATTCCCGGTTACATAAATTGTTAATTTATCCCCGGTTCTTACTGAATTGTACGCTGAATCCTCACGCGCTTCTGATAAGTGGTACTTCCATCCAACGCCCGGTTTCTTTTCAAACAAGGACATTACATGGTCATTGTTTCTTGTACCCCACGGTACGGTAATCTTTTTCCCCGCCAGATCAACTTCGGCATGATCCGATACTAAGGTATTTTCATCGAGGTTATAGTCTCCATGGTTCCCGGCAGTCCACAATACCCAACGATCCAAATCATATTGATTGTCCGGAAGTGGAATAGGCATCCATTCCGAATCATCCAGTCCAACACCTCTTGCTGTAGCAAAATCAGTATTACCTGTTTTAACATTAAATTTCCTAACCAGAACGCTGTTTCCTGTAGCACCTGTAACTCCGGCTACATCATAAGAACCTGATATATTGGTTCCATTTGATTCATCAAAA
>CAJXZG010000068.1 GCA_913063265.1 uncultured Prolixibacteraceae bacterium
CTTCTACATATCGTTCGCAGCAATATTACGAAAACTGGAACAGACAGTATGTAATTGCATGGAATGAAAAAGCTTCAACCGGCAGCAATAATTCATTTTTTGAACCAATAGTTGGATATGATCCTAACGAAGATTACGGTTTTGAAGTAAATCATAAATTATTCTATTATTTTCAGTATGTAGAAAATGTGCTAAAAATCAGAATAATGTACGGCGGGCCAAGACTGGTTATCGATTGATATTGTTTTTGTACACAAGAAGATTATCTGAATCAAATTTTACAGTTTTATTAATAGGTTTCATAAGTACAGGTGCATTAATACCGCTTTTAAATTTTTTATTCCCAATAAACCGATAGGCTTCGTCCCACATATCCTCATCAATAAAAGTGTCTAATAGTTGTTTTCCACCTTCTATTATTACAGATTGAATTTTTTTAATATAAAGAATTTTTAATACCTGTTTTACTATGTTTTTGTCAAAATTAATTTTGACCATTTCTAAATTTTTAAATTCCTCATTTTTAATCGAATTAAAGACAATCGTTTGAACCTTTTTATCGAATAGTTTAACATGGTTGGGTAATCTTAAGTTATTATCAAGTACCACACGAATTGGATTTTTCCCTTCACAATGCCGAACGGTAAGAGAAGGATTGTCTTTTAATGCTGTATTTGTTCCTACCATTATTGCATCTTCGGCAGCCCTCATTTTATGAACATGGTTCAAAGCTTTTTGCCCTGTTATCCATGAAGGTTCTCCATATTCAGAAAAAGACCGGTCGAAATCGATAAAACCATCAAGGGTTTCAGCCCATTTTAAAATAATGTACGGCCTCTTTTTTTCATGATAAGTGAAGAATCGTTTATTAATTTCCCGGCACTCCTTTTCCAATACGCCAACCTGAACATTAATCCCCGCTTTTTCCATTTTTTCAATTCCTTTGCCGGCCACTTTTGCAAATGAATCTACTATGCCCACAACCACATTGGGTATTTCATTTTTTACAATCAGATCGGAACAGGGAGGTGTTAAACCATAATGGGCGCAGGGTTCAAGAGAAACATAAAGCGTACTTTTTTTTAGTAAACTTTTATCTTTTACAGAATTTATGGCGTTTACTTCAGCATGGGCCTCGCCATATTTCTGATGATAACCTTCGCCGATGATTTTATTATTGTGGACAATGATACAACCAACCATTGGATTTGGTGAAACATAACCGATACCAAGGTTTGCCAGATCAAGGCACCTTTTCATATTTTTCTCATGAATGTTCATTTGCAAGGAAAATATAACTTTGCTGCGTTAAAAGTAGAAAATGCAGGCGACACTTCAATACATAAAAGAAGAATTGACGGGATTGTATCCTGAAAATGAGATTGCAGGATTTTCAAGAATTATTATTGAAGATGTTTGTGGATGGAATTATTCCGCGCAGATTCTAAAAAGAGAAGAGTTGATACCGGATTCCGATTTCAAAAAAGTAAAATCTATTGTCGATCGGTTAAAAAAATATGAACCAATTCAATATATCCTGGGGCAAACGATTTTTTACGGATTGAAAATTAAGGTAAATCCATCGGTTTTAATTCCTCGCCCTGAAACTGAAGAACTTGTAGACTGGATTCTTAAAAGTTCTTTACCTGAAAATTGCAAAATTCTGGACATTGGGACTGGAAGTGGCTGCATTGCATTGGCACTAAAGAAGAATTTACCAAATTCAAAAATATTGGCAATAGATGTATCAGAAGAAGCATTAAAGACAGCCAAAAACAATGCTGCGGAAAATGACCTGGAGGTCAATTTTTACGAGGCTGATATTATCAATCCGGATAAAATTAAGTTAGACCGTTTTGATATAATTGTAAGTAATCCACCCTATGTTCGAGAAATTGAAAAAAACAAAATGAACAATAATGTTCTTCACTTCGAACCGGAACTGGCCCTGTTTGTAAGCGATGATGATCCGCTGATATTTTACAGATCAATTGTACGTTTTGCAGGATCTCACTTGAAAGATAATGGCAGACTGTTTTTCGAAATCAATGAAGAATTGGGTAATGAAATGATAACACTGTTACAAAAGTATGGATTTTATAATATCGAAATCAGAAATGATATCCATGGCAAAAATCGTATGCTTTGTTGCCAAAAAAACTCTTAATATCAGAGTTATATAATGAATATTTGATGAGATATTAATATTTTATAGTTCATAATTTTGACTGCCAAATAAAAAATCACAAAATTCTTAGCAGCATTTTTTTTATCTTGCCATTATATAAATGTTTAGAAAGCAGAATTGAAAAAAGTATTTAATTTCCTATTGTTTTTGTTAAATATTGTGGCTGCTGTAGCTTTATTAATCAGCTACACTTCCGTCTATATTTCACCCGATAAGTTTTGGATTCCGGCGTTTTTTGGACTGGCATTTCCCTTTATTGTAATAGCTAATATCATATTTATAATTGTTTGGTTCTTTATTCAACCCAAAAAAATGGTCCTTTCACTGTTTACAATACTAATAGGTTTTGGATTTGTAAATCGATATATTCAGTTTAAAGGGAAAACAATTGGCAGCGACGGAGTAAAAGTTGTTTCTTATAATGTTAAAAATTTCTTTGGGCAAAATAAATCAAACCAAAAAGAAAATGCAGATAAAATTCTTGAATTTCTGGATACAAAAGATGCCGATATCATTTGTCTGCAGGAAATCAGGTTACGAAAAAAGAATATTTTCAATGTACCCAGGGCCATTCAAGATCTTAAGAAGATTAAACATTATCAGTATGCCAGTTCAAGTACAACCTTTGGACTAATTACTTTTACAAGTTATCCGATAATAAATATGGGGGAAATCAGGTATAAGAAATCTAAAAACCTGGCCATTTATACAGATGTTATTATTGATTTGGATACTGTTCGAATTTTTAATGTTCACCTGCAATCATACAGAATTAATCCGGGTGATTACAATATTATAGATTCTCCCGGCTTAGCAGAGGAGAAAGATATTAAAGAAATCAGGGCATTGGGAGGAAAATTAAAAACAGGATTTCAGGGAAGAGCGGTACAGGTTCGTGAGATTAAAGAAATAATAGATGAAACTCCGTATCCGGTTATTATTTGCGGAGATTTTAATGACACTCCGGTTTCCTATTCTTATCAACAATTAAGGGGGGATTTTGCCGATGCTTTTGTAGAGTCGGGGAAAGGACTGGGTAGAACATACATCGGAAAACTGCCTTCATACAGAATAGACAATATAATACACAGCGACGTTTTTCAATCTTATAATTTTAAAGTTGACAATTTTCGTGTGTCTGACCATTTGCCGATTTCATGTCTGTTGGTGAGGAAACAATAGCTTATTCAGATAATATATTTATCGCCGAAATTTTATCTATTTTCAGTTGTTCAACCAACTTGTCTACATTTTCAAACTTTTGTTCATCGCGTATTTTATCAACAAATTTTAAGGTAATTTCCTGATTGTAAATGTCACCTTCAAAATCGAAAATGTTTACTTCAATACTTCGGTTATCTGCATTTTTGTTAAAAGTAGGTCTGGTTCCAATATTTAACATTCCCAGATATTCTTTCTGCTGCAGTTCAACGCTAACGGCATAAACACCATAGCCGGGGATTATTTTATGTTTGTCGGAAGCCTCAATATTTGCAGTTGGAAATCCCAGTTTTCGGCCTAACTGTTTACCTTCAACAACTTTACCATGAAGTGTAAATTGATATCCTAAAAAATGGTTGGCTTTTTTTATGTTGCCACTTTCCAGTGCATTTCTGATTTTCGTTGAACTTACATTGTCCTCATTTACCGAAAGTACATCCAATCGTTCAATTTCGAAGCTAAACTTTTTTGCACACTTTTGTAAATATTCAAAACCACCTTCACGGTTTTTACCAAATCTGTGATCGTACCCTACTACCAAACAATGTGTATGCATTTTGTTTACAAGAATCTTTTCTACAAACTCGTTGTATGACAGCTCAGAAAAAGCTTTGTCGAAAGTATAAACTACAAGGTGGTCTATTCCATATTTTTCAAAAAGATTTATTTTCTCTTTGAGCGTTGTCAGCAAACGTAAATTTGTTTCATCAGGCGATGTTACCAATCGGGGATGTTTAAGAAAGGTAAAAATTACAGTTTCACCATTGTGATGTTTGGCAAAATCTTTCAACCGGTTAATCACTTTCTGATGCCCTAAATGTACACCATCAAAAGTGCCAATGGTAACTACCGGACGATTTGCATTAAAATGATTTAAATCTGTATGTATCTTCACTTATTTTATTCAATATCGGCTAACTACATTGGTATGCCTGTATGAAGTGGTAAAAATAAGAAATTCATCAAAAATCAAAATTCCTGGAGACTGTTTAAATTTTGTTATTTGAACATATTATGTAGTATTTTTTACTAATTCAAGGCGAAATTGATGCGAATAGTCAAAGCTATTAAAGGAAATTTCAACGCTGAAGTAATGAAAAAGACAAATAATAGGACAATTGAATAATTTTTAAACAGTCTCTTAAAATATGTTATTTTCAGGCATACAGTTTTTGGTATAATGGAAATTGTTAATTTTACGCCCTCAAAAAATACGACCAAATGAGTTTGAAACGATTTATATTTATTCTGATTGCAGCATTTCTGTTTTTGAATGCATGTAAAAAGAATAATCAATTTACTATTGGAGGGCGGATTACGCATGCTGAGGGAGATACAGTTTATCTCGAAGAACTATTGGTGTCAAGCACCAGACCTGTAGCAAAGGAAGTAATTGATAAAAACGGAGAATTTGAATTTAAGGGAGAAGTATCTATACCTACATTTTATTTATTAAAACTAAGCGATAATAAGTTTGTAACGCTTGTGGTCGACTCTACTGATAATGTTATTGTTGAAGCTGACGCAGCAAATTTTGGTAAAGAATATATTGTACGCGGTTCACTTGGATCAATTCAAATAAAAGAATTAACCGAAAATCTTTATCATACTGAACGAAAACTGGATTCGTTAAGGCAGTTGAATAATCTTTATAAAGGTAATCCGGATTTTGAAAGTTTAAATGCCAACTGGAATAAGGAATATGCCGCATTGGTAGAAGAACAATCTTTGTATTCTAAAAACTTTGTTCTTAATAATCCATTTTCAATGGCAAGTGTTTTTGCATTGTACCAAAAATATAAAGATCAAAGTTATGTAATTAAAGACCTGCAAACGATGCGAACTGCAGCATCTGCACTACATGCCATTTATCCGAATTCTATGTTGGTTAATGCACTGTATGAAAATACATTAAGCCTTGTTCGTCAGGAGAAAGCCGCACAGGTGAAAAAGTTTATAGAAGAGGAAGGAGTAAACAGTCCTGATATACTTTTACCCAATATTGACGGGGAGGAGATCGCCCTTTCCTCACTTAGGGGAAAAGTAGTTTTGGTGCATTTCTGGGCAGCTGAAGAACCGGGATCAAGAGTTCTTAATTCTCTTCTTGCGGATGCATATAAAAAATACAAAAGTAAAGGATTGGAAATATATCAGGTCAACCTGGGAGTTAATCGAAGTGAATGGATTGATGCAATTGATCAGGATGAGCTAACATGGATTAATGTAGGTGATTTAAAAGGAAGCAACTCTGCTCGTTTAAAATATAATATACAGAGTATTCCATATAATTATCTTTTGGACAAAGAAGGAAATATTGTTGCCAAGAATTTGACGGGAATTAATCTTGACAAAGCATTGGCAAGACTTCTTAATTAAGAAAAACCATTAATTTCACAAAAGTAGGAACAAGAAAAACTTAATATTGAAAGAAAAGGGAAAAATATATTTTGTTTCTGATGTTCATCTGGGAGCACCTGCTTTGAATAACAACCGTGAAAGAGAACGTATTTTTGCTCAATGGCTTGATGAAATTAAAGATGATGTCAGTGAGTTATTTTTAATGGGAGATATTTTCGATTTCTGGCATGAATATAAAAAAGTTGCACCACGTGGTTTTACAAGAATTATTGGCAGAATTGGCGACCTTAGCGATCGCGGTATCCCGGTTCACTTTTTTACCGGTAACCATGATTTATGGGTATACGATTACCTTCCGGAAGAAGCAGGAGTTGTTGTGCATCGGGAAGAAATTATAAAAGAATTAAAAGGGAAAAAATTTTTCCTGGCACACGGTGATGGATTGGATGCCGAAGATGTGGGATACAGAAGATTAAAAAGAATTTTTACAAACAAAACAATGCAATGGCTGTTTGCCCGTTTACATCCAAATGCCGCACTGGCGTTGGGGCATGGCTGGTCGAAAAAAAGCAGGATCGCAAAAATGGGAACCGATGAGAATTTTAAGGTAAAAGAAGATGGAATGTATAAATTTGCCGAAGAATATTTTCAGAAGGATCCGGTAGATTATTTTATCTTTGGACACCGTCACCAAATGGCAAAGGAAAAGATGAATAATAAAGCCACTTTTGTATTACTGGGCGATTGGATAAATAAGTTTTCGTACGGTGTTTTTGATGGAGAAAAATTTGAATTAAAAAGATTTAATGCGAAAGCAAAAGTATAAGAGGTTGGATTTATGAGCAAAGAGTTATATACAAAAATTATTGGGACAGGGAGTTATATTCCTCCGAGAATAATTAAAAACAGTTATTTTCTTAAACATGAGTTTTATGAACCTTCAGGTGCTAAAATCGAAGATAAAACCAATGAGGAAATAATTGAAAAATTCAGGGAGATTACCAATATTGAGGAGAGAAGATATGTTGAAGAAAATCAGGTAACTTCTGATATTGCGGTTTTGGCTATTCAGGATGCTTGTGAATCGGCCGGCATATCGAAGGAGAGTTTGGATTTTATTATTATTGGTCACAATTTCGGTGATATTGAGGAAGGCAATGTACGTACGAACATATTACCCGGATTGGCCAACAAGGTGAAAATGAAGTTAAAACTCAAAAATCCGGATTGTATTTGCCATGATATCGTTTCCGGTTGTCCGGGTTGGACACAAGCAATGATTGTGGCGGATTCATATATTAAAAGCGGATATAGAAAACGTGGGGTGGTTGTTGGTGCCGATGTGCTTTCCAGAATTTCTGATCCTCATGATCGCGATTCAATGATTTTCGCAGATGGCGCAGGAGCAACTATTGTTGAAGCAGTAGAAAGTGAAGAGCCAACCGGAATAATTGCACATTCAAGCCGCTCCGATTCCATTAAATTTGCCGACCTGCTTACCCTGGGTAAATCAAATAATCCTGATTTTGAAGGAGATGAATTATTTATAAGAATGTCAGGAAGAAAACTTTACTTGTATGCAATTACAACCGTTCCGGGTGTAGTAAAAGATAGCATTGAAAAAGCCGGACTCGATTTAAGCGATATCAGTAAAGTATTTATTCATCAGGCAAACGAAAAGATGGATGAGGCCATGTTGTCGAATCTTTTTAAACTTTATAAAGTAAAAGACATTCCCGATGGTATTATGCCAATGAGTATAAGAAATCTGGGAAACTCCTCCACTGCAACAGTCCCTACTTTAATCGATTTGGTAATAAAAGGAAAAATGGAAGACCAGGAAATTAACACTGGAGATTATACAATTCTTTGTTCGGTTGGCGCCGGAATGAATATTAATTCTATTGTTTATAAATGGTAGTTTGCAAAAATTCCAAATAGCAAATATTAAAAAACAAATAAAAAGAAGAACGGTTCCTTCTGAATTTAAATAAGAAGGAACCGTTCTTTATTTGAATTATTCAGCGGGTGACTATCTTTTCAGTTAAGTAGTCACCCGTTGAATTTTTATAATTTCACCATTTTATTGGTTCTAAACCGTTTTGTTTCAAATACTCATTTGTTTTACTAAATGGCCTTGTTCCAAAAAAACCCCGGCTTGCTGATAGTGGCGAAGGATGTACAGAAGTTAGCAAAAAATGTTTGTTTTCATTAATAAGTTTTCTTTTGCTGATGGCATAATTCCCCCAAAGTATAAAAACAACATTTTCTTTTTTATCACTTATTGTAGAAATTACAGCATCAGTAAATTCTTCCCAACCTTTTTTCTGGTGAGAACCTGCCTGTCCCGCCCTGACGGTAAGCGTGGCATTCAACAAAAGAACGCCCTGCTTTGCCCAGTCAATAAGATTTCCGCTTGACGGGATTTCTTTACCCACATCACTGTTTAATTCTTTAAAAATATTCCGCAAACTCGGAGGAAACGGGATTCCGTCGTTTACAGAGAAACAAAGTCCGTGTGCCTGACCCGGTCCGTGATATGGATCCTGGCCGAGAATTACAACTTTCAAATTATCAAACGGACAAGAATCGAAAGCATTAAAAATGAATTTTCCCGGAGGATAGATGCGCCTGGATTTATATTCTGATTTTACAAATTCTATAAGTTTTGCGAAATATTCTTTGTTAAACTCTTCAGCAAGTACTTTTTTCCAGCTTTCTTCTATCTTTACATCCATTCGTTTAAATTGATTGCTTAATTAGTTTTCTAAAATAATACCTTTTTAAAAGGAACTAAATTCTTTTCTGAAAATTTTTAAAACCAATCTTCAATTGATTAATTTTAGCACTTTAATTTTTGCATTTTATGGAAATCATTTATCTTCTCGTCGGTATTTTTTTTGGTGCACTACTTGGTTATTTGTTAGTTAGGCTAAAAACCAAATCTTTAGAAACCCAGGTTGCTGAAAACAAAAATTTGTATGAAATAAAACTTGCTCAGAACGAGGAAAAGATTAATAATTACGAACTTGCCAACAGCAAATTGGAGAAAGAGCTTGAACAATCGGAAACTCAAAAAGAACAACATCTTCAGCGATTGGCAAAAGCCGAAGTTGAATTTGCTAATCTAAGGGAAAAACTGGCTACACAAAAACAGGAAATGGAAGAACTGCAAAAGAAGTTCACTACTGAATTTGAAAATATTGCCAACAAAATTCTGGAGAAAAACAGTGAAAAATTTACTGCAGCCAATC
This sequence comes from uncultured Prolixibacteraceae bacterium, assembly GCA_913063265.1. Classification (GTDB taxonomy): domain Bacteria; phylum Bacteroidota; class Bacteroidia; order Bacteroidales; family Prolixibacteraceae; genus Draconibacterium. The sequence goes on from CAJXZG010000068.1 coordinate 9,022, forward strand.
AGAAAAATTTAAGTGAAGTTTTAAATCCTCTAAAAGAAAAAATTCAGCAATTTGAAAAAAAGGTCGGAGATACTTATGAGAAGGGATTAAAAGACCAAACCGATTTAAAAGCAGAACTTAAAAAGCTGTATGAGCTAAATTCAAAAATCAGTCAGGAAGCAAATAATTTAACGAAAGCTTTGAAAGGCGATGTTAAAAAACAAGGAAACTGGGGAGAAGTTGTGCTCGAAAGAATTTTGGAGCGCTCAGGGTTGGATGAAGGAACTCGCGGCTATGAAAAACAATACAGTGATAGATCCGAGGAGGGGAAAAGAATTCAACCTGATATTGTGATTAACCTCCCGGATAACAAACATATTATTGTCGATTCAAAAGTCTCTCTGATTGCATACGAAAAAGCTGTAAATGCCGAAACCGAAGAAGATAGACAAAAACATGTAAAAGAACACCTGTTAAGTTTAAAAACTCATTGTAAAGGATTAAGTGAAAAACATTATCAATCTGCGCAAAATCTGAATTCGCCGGATTTTGTCTTGCTTTTTATACCGGTAGAATCTTCGTTTAGCCTCGCTGTTCAGGAAGACCAGGATATTTTTGCTTATGCCTGGGACATGAAAGTAGTGTTGGTCAGTCCTTCAACATTGTTGGCAACTTTACGCACCATCGCTTCCATTTGGCAACAGGAAAACCAAACCCGAAATGCCCTTGAAATCGCCCGGCAAAGTGGAGCGTTATATGATAAGTTTGTAGGTTTTGTAAGCGATATGGAAAAAATTGGCAAGAACATCTCTACTACTCAAAACAGCTTTAACGATGCAATGAATAAGTTGCAAACCGGTAGCGGGAATCTTGTTCGACGAGTTGAGAATATAAAAAAGCTGGGAGCAAAAACCGCAAAGGAACTTCCTAAAAATATGTTGGAAGAATAAAAAAAGTTATTGATTATATCAAAAAACTAACTCTTTTTCCAAAAATAGAGTCAGATACTTTATCGTTTTTATATACCTCCTCACCATTGATAAATGTAGCATGTATTTTATGCGAAAATTCTGTTCCTTCAAATGGCGACCAGCCACATTTGAATAATATATTTTCAGGAGAAACAATCCATGATTTGTTTGGATCAATCAATACCAAATCGGCAAAATATCCTTCACGGATGTAACCACGTTTATCTATTCGGAATAAATCTGCCGGAGCATGGCACATTTTCTGAATTACTTTTTCAACCGGAATAAATCCTTTTTTAACCATTTCCAACATAGCAACCAGGGAGTGCTGAACCAATGGGCCACCTGATGGCGCTTTAAAATAAGTGTTGTTTTTCTCCTCCAAGGTGTGTGGAGCATGGTCAGTTGCAATGACATCAATTTTATCGGAAAGCAATGCTTCCCAAAGTGCTTCCTTGTCTTTCTGACATTTTACTGAAGGATTCCATTTTATTCTGGTACCGTATTTAATATAGTCTCGTTCATCGAACCACAAATGATGAACACAAACTTCAGCGGTAATATTTTTATCACTCACTTTCCCGGGCCGGAAAAGACTCATTTCCTTAGCCGATGTTAAATGCAATACATGCAAGCGCGTATCAAATTTTGAGGCCAGGTTAACCGCTTTTGAAGAAGAAATATAACATGCTTCATCACTTCTGATGTGGGCATGACGAGAAATCGGAACATTTTCACCATACCTTGCTTTGGCAATGTCCGTGTTTTTCAAAATTGTGGCTTCATCTTCGCAATGAGTGGCAATCAGAGTAGGAGCATTTTTAAATATTTCCGATAAGGTATTTTTATCATCTACCAACATATTACCTGTTGATGACCCCATAAATATTTTAATACCGCAAACATTTTTAGGATCCGTTTTTAAAACTTCATTTAAATTGTCGTTGGTGGTCCCCATATAAAATGAGTAATTGGCAGCCGATACTTGAGCAGCCCTGTCGTATTTTTTTTGTAAAGCTTCCTGTGTGGTTGTCTGCGGATTGGTGTTGGGCATTTCCATGTAAGTAGTAATACCACCTGCAACAGCAGCTTTGCTTTCTGTGGAAATTTCTCCCTTGTGCGTTAATCCGGGTTCCCGAAAATGTACCTGATCATCAATTACACCGGGAATAAGCAATAGGTCTTTAGCATCAATAATTTCTGTTTCCTTTAAATCAAAATCTCCGGGTATAGTATGAGGGAAAATTCTTTCAATTTTTTCTCCTTCAATTAAAACACTTCCCTGAAACTTTAATCCCTCATTTATTATGGTTGCATCTTTTATCAGTTTCTTCATTTCCCCATATTTTTAAACAAAGTTATACTAATTTTAATAATGATTAGCTTATAAATTCATTTTAAAATCAGTATAATGCCGATAGTAAGAATGCTGGTTTTTATGAGTTAACAAACCAACATTTAAATATTCTTCTTATCGGTATTAATGATTTCATAGAAGGTTTTGTTTATTCCAAACAACAATAAAATGTAGACAACTCGAATAATTAATAAAATTAAAATTAGCTCCTTTGGTTTCTCGCAAAGAAAAAAAGAAGCGCAAAGATTGCAAAACAGATTGTTCCCATTATTCCTTTGGATTCTTTACGAAAAATTTAACGTACTTTGCGAGGGATATTTTTCAGAACATCTGAAAATAGGAAAGGGCTGCAAACTGCAACCCCTACAATAATATCAATATCTTGTGTGTATCTGCAAACTGTAAACTGCGACTAAAACTAAGCCGGCATTTCATATTTTCTCGACCAGCTTTTTATTTTCATTTTTAAAACACCCCAAAGTGCTTCGTTAAAAATTCCGCCACTCATTTTGGATGTACCTTCTTTTCGGTCAGTGAATACAATAGAAACTTCTTTGATATTAAATCCAAATTTATAAGCCGTAAACTTCATTTCAACCTGAAAACCATAACCAATCAATTTAATCTTATCAAAATCAATGGTTTCCAGAACTTTTCTTTTATAACATTTAAATCCGGCAGTTGTGTCTTTAATATTCATCCCGGTCACAATTCGAACATACATAGAGGCAAAGTATGACATCAGAACTCTCCCAAGTGGCCAGTTCACTACGTTTATACCGGAGATATAACGAGATCCGATAGCCACATCTGCGCCATTTAAAGCTGCTTCATAAAGTCGTTCCAGGTCATCCGGATTATGTGAAAAATCGCAATCCATTTCAAAAATAAACTCGTAATCTCTTTCCAAAGCCCATTTAAAACCTGCAATATAAGCTGTCCCCAGGCCCAGTTTTCCTTTTCTTTCGTGAATATGAAGCAGTTCAGGAAATTCTTTTTGTAATTTTTTTACAATTGCTGCAGTACCATCGGGTGAGTTGTCTTCAACTATTAATAAATGAAAGGGAGTTGTAAGAGAAAATACCTTACGCACCATTTTCTCTATGTTTTCTTTTTCGTTATATGTTGGAATGATTACCAGATTTTTCGACACTACACCTAAATTTTAATAAAAAACGAAAGTACACTTTTTGTCTTTTAATCAAATCCTTTTTTATGCATAAAAACAGAAATTATGAATAATTAAGAATTTGAAAAAAACCGACCAGGTGTTTACAATTGTGTAAGCTTTAGATTAAAAATGTGTTAAAAAGATTTCGAATGATATCAAATAATGGCATATGTCTTTTATAATGTTCATTTTTGTTCCTATTGGACACGAATAACTGGATTTTACTTACATGGAAATTAAATGCAGAAAAGCCGGTGATGAATGTTATGGATTAAAGGAAATGACCCTTTTATTCGATATAAGCCAACGATTGATACAAAGCCAACAGCTTAAAAATGATCTGAATTCAATTTTAAAAATGTTGGTTGAATATCTTGAGGCTGAAAGAAGCTTTTTAACCATATTTAATCGCGAAAATGAGAATATTTATATTGAAGCGGCTTATGGGCTTAGCAGTACTCAACAAGCAAAGGGCAAATATAAATTGGGAGAAGGAATAATTGGAAAGGTTGTGGAAATGTCACGTCCGGTTGTTATTGAGAAAATTTCAAAATCTTCCTTGTTTCTTAATAAAACTAACCAGGAACTTTTTAAGGAAGAAAAAGAACTGACTTTTATTTGCGTGCCGGTAATTGACGATGGAAAAGTTACCGGTACTTTGAGCGTAACCCGTATTTATAATCCGTATATTTCATTCGATGAAGATACCCGCTTATTATCGATAATAGGTTCAATGATTGTCCGTGTTGTCCGTCGAAAGCAGGAACGACTGGAAGAACTGGAAGCCTTAAAAGAAAAAAATAAGGAGCTTGAAAATAAGTTGTCCAATAATAAAAGCCTGAATATGATTGGAAATTCGGGTAAAATGCGCGATGTATTTTCTTTGGTGCAGATGGTGGGAAAAACCAATTCTACAGTACTGATTCGCGGTGAAAGTGGTGTAGGAAAAGAATTGGTTGCCGATGCCATTCATGAAGCCAGTTCAAGAAAAGGGAAAACTTTTATTAAGGTAAACTGCTCGGCGCTCCCCGATTCGTTAATAGAGAGTGAGTTGTTTGGTCATGAAAAAGGCGCATTTACCGGTGCTGATAATCAGAGAATTGGCCGTTTTGAACTGGCCAGTGGTGGAACCATATTTTTAGATGAAATCGGTGACATCCCTCTTTCTACCCAGGTAAAACTTTTACGGATGATTCAGCAAAGGGAGTTTGAAAGGGTAGGCGGTACAAAAACCATAAAATCAGATGTGCGAATAATTTGTGCAACCAATCGTAATCTTGAGCAAATGATTAAATCAGAGGAATTTAGAGAAGACCTTTATTACCGGATAAATGTTTTTCCAATATATATTCCTTCTTTGCGAGAACGCCAAAATGATATCCCCCTGTTGGTAGATCACTTTATTGGTAAATTTAACACTGAGAACCTCACAAAGATTAAAAGAATTACAACCTCGGCCTTGGATATGCTTATGGTTTACAAATGGCCGGGAAATATACGTGAATTGGAAAACTGTATTGAAAGAGCATGTATTTTAAGTACCGATAATGTTATTCATAGTTACCATCTTCCACCATCTTTGCAAACTGCCGATTCATCAAACACCTCAGCAAAAGGAGGTATGATGTATACAGTTGAGCAGGTAGAAAAACAACTGATTCGTGAAGCTTTAACAACAACTAAAGGAAATATAGCCAAAGCTGCAGAAAATCTGAAAATTACCGAACGAATGATGGGCACCCGCCTAAAAAAGTATAATATTGATGCCTGGAGGTATAAAGTGTAAGTTCCTTGTAAAAGTTGCTGAACAATTTAGCGATCTTTGCACCTGCTTTGAGTTCATTGCGGTTAAATAAAAAGAAATGACACAAAAACAATTCATAAAAGTAAACCTCAACAATCCTATCCATTGCATGCAGGTGCTTAAATTATTAAACGATTACATGGAAGATGAAATGGGTATCAGTAAATCGATGCCCGAACAATTGGGGCAAAAAATTATAGCAGGATTAAAACAACATCCTGCTTATCTTGGCTTTTTTGTTTGTGTCGGAGATGAATTTACAGCACTTGCTAATTGCAATCTGAACTACTCAACCTGGACGGCTAAATTTTTGATTAATATCCACGATTTTATAGTTTCTCCAAAATTCAGAAAACAAGGAATTGGTGAATTCCTTTTAACCGGTATTGAAAAATATGCCAAAGAAAAAGGCTACTGCAAACTCAATCTTGAAGTTCGAAACGACAACCTAAAAGCTCAAAACCTATATAAGAAAATGAGGTTTGACGATTGTGAACCTCCGATGTTGTTTTGGCAGAAAGTTTTATAAAGCAAAAACACATAAGTCAATTTTCAACTTCACAGCTCGATTAAAGCAAGTCCTCCTTTTTCAAAAGGAGGTGGTTCGCCACCAGGCGAATCGGAGGATTTAATATTTAGCCTTGAATTTAATCGCCAAAGATTCATTGAACTTCATATCTTTCCCCAATTTCAATACTTTAAACTTTCAACTTGCTAGTTTCAACTGAAAACTGCGATTTCAAACTTCTGCTTCCTTTCCTACTCAAATGTAGGTTACCTCAATGTTAACTGATCCAAAATGCTGAAATACAGCTGTTTCAGTATTTTCCACCGTATTGTTCAATCAAATTCTGTTTCCTACCAAAATGTAGGAATTTGATTACTGCAAATTCGGATAAAAAATAATTATCAAAAAATATTTCTTCTGATTATCAGGATATTAGTTTAGTTGTGATTGCGAATATATGCTGCCCAACATGTTTTGTGGCACAAGTATGGCAAGGGGTGGTTTAAATCAAATTTTAAATCAAAAACAAAAATTATGAGAAAGATTGCAATTTACGGAAAAGGTGGAATAGGGAAATCAACCACTACACAAAATACCGTAGCCGGACTTGTTGAAGCTGGAAAAAATGTAAAAGTAGTGGGTTGTGATCCAAAAGCTGACTCAACTCGGTTGCTTCTTGGTGGCCTGGCTCAGAAAACTGTTCTCGATACACTTCGTGAAGAGGGCGAAGATGTTGAGCTTGAAGATATTGTAAAAGAAGGTTACGGTGGCGTACGATGTGTTGAATCCGGTGGCCCCGAACCAGGTGTTGGTTGCGCAGGCCGTGGTATTATAACGTCTATCAACCTTTTGGAACAATTAGGTGCATGGGACGAACAATTCAAAATAGACTATACATTTTACGATGTATTGGGAGATGTAGTTTGCGGTGGATTCGCCATGCCAATTCGCGAAGGTAAAGCGCAGGAAATTTACATCGTTGTATCTGGCGAGATGATGGCCATGTACGCAGCAAATAACATTTGTAAAGGTATTAAAAAGTATGCACAGGCAGGTGGTGTACGTTTAGGGGGATTGATATGCAACTCACGTAAAGTTGACAATGAACGGGAGATGATTGAAGAACTGGCTAAACGTCTGGGAACAAAAATGATTCATTTTGTACCTCGTGACAATATGGTTCAAAGGGCGGAAATCAACCGTAAAACAGTTATCGACTTTGAACCTGAACATAATCAGGCTGATGAGTACCGTGCCCTGGCAAAAGCAATTGATGAAAACGACCTTTTTGTAATTCCCGAACCATTGGCAATTGATGAGTTGGAAAAGTTGTTAATTGACTTTGGAATTGCTAGCTAATTATTCACCTAAAATAAAATCAGAAACTATGTTAATGATAAGAGCTATTATCCGCCCTGAAAAATCAAGTAAAGTTTTAAAAGCATTGTTCGAAGCCGGTTATGTTGCTGTGACAAAAATTCCTGTTGTTGGGCGAGGTAAACAACGTGGTATTAAAATCGGAGATATTACCTACGATGAACTACCCAAAGAAATGCTGATTATAGTAATAAAAGATGAGGACAAGGATTTTGCTGTCAACACAATAATGGAAGCAGCTCGCACTGAGCCTAAAGGGGCATTTGGCGATGGGAAAATATTTGTATCGCCGGTTGATGAAGCCTTCACAATTAGTAGAGGATCAAAAGAATTATAACCATTAAAGATAATCGAAAATGAAATTAGTAATGGGAATAATTCGCATCGATAAGATGAACAAAACAAAACGTGCACTTACAGCGGCCGGTATTTCCTCTATGACTGCCACAGGAAAAGTTTTTGGAAGAGGTAAAGGAATGTGGGATGCCAAAGTAATGGAAGGTGCACAGAAAGATATGCCCGAAGCTTTAACGCACCTGGGAAAAGAACCAAGGCTAAGGCCTCAACGTGTAATCACATGTGTAGTACCCGATGAAGAGGTAAGCACTGTAGTGGATACATTGATAGAAGTAAACCAAACCCCTTCAGCGGGTGATGGGAAAATATTTGTAATGCCGATTAACGACTCGTACAAAGTGCGAACAGGAGAATCGGGTGATTTAACTCTGTAAAATAGTAATATGGTTATTAAGAAAGATTATACAAACGGATTACCGGATCCTTCGGAATTAAAGAACGAAATTCTTGCTAAATATCCACGAAAAGTGGCCAAGAAAAGAGCAAAAGCCATGGTCGTAAACGATCCTGAAGAACAACAGGAGATTGCTGCCAACATTCGTACAATTCCCGGAATTATAACACAACGTGGTTGTACTTATGCCGGTTGTAAAGGTGTGGTTCTTGGTCCAACTCGTGATATTATTAACCTGGTTCACGGACCAATTGGTTGCAGTTTTTATGCATGGTTAACCCGTCGTAACCAAACCAGACCTACGGAAGGAGAAGAAAACTTTATGACTTATGCTTTTTCTACCGATATGCAGGATGAAAACATTGTATTTGGGGGAGAGGAAAAATTGAAAGAAGCAATACGTGAAGCATTCGATATGTTTAAACCAAAATCAATCGGTATTTTCTCAACTTGCCCGGTTGGTCTAATTGGTGATGATGTTCACGCTGTGGCCCGCGAAATGAAAGCTGAACTTGGAATTAATATTTTTGGTTTTAGCTGCGAAGGTTATCGGGGAGTTTCACAATCAGCAGGTCACCATATTGCCAACAATGGAATTTTTAAACATGTTGTTGGAAATGATAACCGCGAGAGAACCGGTAAATTTCAGGTAAATCTCATGGGAGAATACAACATTGGTGGAGATGCTTTTGAAATTGAACGCATTTTTGAAGAAATCGGTGTTACCCTTCTTTCTACGTACAGCGGTAACTCAACCGTTGAAAGTTTTGCCTACTCACATACAGCCGATTTAAATATGGTAATGTGCCATCGTTCTATCAACTACATCGCTGAAATGATGGAAGAAAAGTACGGTATTCCATGGGTAAAAGTGAATTTTATTGGTGCGGAATCTACGGCTAAATCATTGCGTAAACTTGCTGATTATTTTGGAGACAAAGAATTGTCAGCAAAGGTAGAAGAAGTAATCAAGCGTGAATATGCCAAAGTAAAGGCTGTTGCCGATGTAATTCGCCCTAAAGTAGAAGGCAAACTGGCAATGATGTTCGTTGGAGGTTCACGTGCACACCACTACCAGGATTTATTTAACGAGTTGGGAATGAAAACTGTTTCCGCAGGTTATGAGTTTGCACACCGTGACGACTACGAAGGTCGGGAAGTGATTCCGGACATTAAGATTGATGCTGATACACGAAACATCGAGGACCTTGTTGTAGAAAAAGATGAGACCCATTATCGCGAAGATTTGGTAAAGAAAAAAGCTGAACTGGAAAAAACGGGATACACCTTTAAAGATTATCAGGGTATGATGCCTGAGATGAAAAAGAATTCACTGGTAATCGATGATGTAAATCATTGGGAAACCGAGAAACTTATTGAGTTCTATAAACCCGATGTATTCTGTGCGGGGATTAAAGAAAAATATGTGGTTCAAAAATATGGAGTGCCTTTAAAACAACTGCATTCGTACGACTACGGAGGCCCTTATGCTGCCTTCGGAGGAGCTATTAATTTTTATAAAGAAATGGAACGTATGTTGGCTACAGATATTTGGAAACTGGTTGATGCACCATGGAAACATGAACCTGAGATTGTAGGTTGTGTAACTGCTGATGCTTAGTGAGACAATGATTTTGGGAGTCTGAAGACGATTAAAAATCAATTAGTCGACACAAGTCCCGATAACGGAGTTCATCGGGGCGTTAAGGAATTATAACTCTCAATAATCAATGGTCAATAATCAATAAAAAATTGAAATTATGTTATTACGTCATACAACAAAAGAAGTAAAAGAAAGAAAAGCCTTAACGGTTAATCCGGCAAAAACATGTCAGCCGGTTGGAGCCATGTACGCAGCTTTGGGAGTGCATGGATGTTTACCTCACAGTCATGGGTCACAGGGTTGTTGCTCATATCACAGAAGTGCCCTTACACGTCATTATAAAGAACCTGTAATGGCCGCTACCAGTTCGTTTACCGAAGGTTCTTCCGTCTTTGGCGGACAGGCCAACCTGCTTCAGGCTATCGATAATATGTTTACCATTTACGAACCTGAAATTGTTGCGGTTCATTCAACTTGTTTATCAGAAACTATTGGTGATGACCTGGGACAAATTGTGGCTAAAGCAAAAGATGATGGTAAAATTCCGGAAGGGAAACATGTAGTTCAGGCTTCAACACCAAGTTATGTAGGTTCTCATGTTACCGGTTATGCAAATATGCTTGAGGCATTTGTAAAGTACTTCGCATTTAATACGAATGAAAAAGTTCGTCAGGTAAACCTGCTGTCAGGCTGGGTTGAACCATCTGATATGCGGGAGATAAAGAGAATAGCCGAAATCATGAAGGTTCAAAATATACTGTTGCCTGATACCTCCGATGTAGTGGATACACCTATGACCGGAAAATATGAAATGTATCCAAAAGGAGGAACAACGGTTAAAGAAATTGTAAGCATGGGTAACAGCATGAGCACAATCGCTATGGGTGAATGGTGTTCTAAAAAAGCAGCCATAATGCTTGATAATAAATGCAAAGTTCCTTTTACAATGACTGATGTTGCCATTGGTATAAAAGCAAGCGATCGATTTATTCAGGCTTTGTCTACCGCAGGAAAAGTATCTATTCCAGAGGCCATTTCAGAAGAACGGGGACGCTTACTGGATATGGTAACCGATATGCACCAATATTTATATGGTAAACGTGTTGCACTATGGGGAGATCCGGACACATTAATTCCATTAACCGAATTTCTGCTGGATCTGGATATGAAGCCTGTATATATTGTTTCGGGAACGCCTGGTAAAAGATTTGAAAAACGGATGTCAGAAATTTTATGCAATAAATTACCTGAGGCGAAGGTAAAAAATGGGCCACAAGCTGATATGTTCCTGATGCACCAATGGATAAAAGAAGAATCTGTAGACTTGCTTATTGGAAACACCTACGGAAAATATATAGCCCGGGATGAAGGAGTTCCATTTGTGCGTATGGGTTTCCCAATTATCGACAGAGTAGGGCATAGTTATTTCCCGACTGTTGGTTACCAGGGAGCCATCCGAATCCTCGAAAAAATGCTGGGAGCAATTATGGATAAAATCGATGCTACAACTCCCGAAGAATCATTCGAACTTGTAATGTAGTCATTGCAAAAAACGCCAAATCCTGCGTTACTCTCGATTTGAAAACAGTCGATTACTATAGTAAACTCCTTGATTTTCAAATCTTCGAAAGCCTTGTATTTGACGTTTTTAATCAATGACCAAAGATTGTAAATTATATTTCACGAACCCCGGGCTTTAGCCCGGGGCTTAGACAACGAAAAAGAATTGCGCCACGCTCCGGCTTGGAGAAAAGAATAAAAGCTGATGGCGCAAGATTTTCAGACATAGATTGAAACAAATAAACAACAAAGACTGGATTGAAAAGGAAAAACTTCCGACTTCAATCTACTGTCTTCAAACTTTCATCGAATGACACAATACTTAAAAGAACGCCAAAAACAAATTCTAACCAAAGGAAAAGACTCTGTTGAAATTGCATGTGGGAAAAAGAGTCTTGCAGGTTCGGTTTCTCAAAGAGCATGTGTTTTTTGTGGCTCCAGAGTTGTACTATACCCTATTGCCGATGCACTGCATGTTATTCATGGCCCGGTTGGTTGTGCATCGTATACATGGGATATTCGCGGAGCACTTTCTTCTGGTCCGCAGTTGCATCGCTTAAGTTTTACCACTGATTTAAAAGAAAAAGATGTCGTTTTTGGTGGTGAAAAAAAACTGTATCATGCATTGTGTGAACTTATCGACAAACACAAACCCAAAGCAGCATTTGTTTTTTCAACCTGTATAATTGGCGTAATTGGCGATGATGTTGAAGCAGTTTGTAAAAAGGTTTCCGAAGAAAAGGGAATTGACGTTCTTCCGGTAATGTCAGAAGGTTTTAACGGTACAAAAAAAGATGGCTACAAAATTGCCTGCAGTGCACTTTCCAGGTTGGTTGGTACTGATAAGGATTATCATCCTGCAAAATATTCCATCAATATTCTTGGTGATTTTAACCTGGCCGGTGAACTCTGGATTTTGGCTGAATATTACAAAAAGATAGGAGTTGAATTGATCTCATGTATGACAGGTGATGGACGTGTGGAAGAAATACGTCGTGCACATCATGCGTCATTAAACGTTGTGCAATGTTCTGGTTCGATGATGCACCTTGCCCGTGAGATGAAAGAAAAATACAATATCCCGTTTATGAAGGTTTCATATTTTGGGATTGAAGATATGTCGGATGCGTTGTACGAGGTTGCAAAATTCTTCAAAGATGAAGAAATGATGCAAAAAGCCCGAGAACTGGTTACAAACGAAATTAGCACACTACTTCCGGCCCTGCAACCTTATCGACAAAAACTTGAAGGTAAAAAGGCCGCCATTTATGTTGGCGGTGCCTTCAAGGCAATTTCACTGGTAAAAGCCCTTCGATTATTGGGAATGAAAACAGTTGTTGTCGGTTCACAAACCGGTAATGCAGAAGATTATAAACTGTTAAAGGAACTTTGCGACGATGGAACTGTCATTGTCGATGATTCCAATCCAAATGAACTTTCTGAATTTGTAAAGTTAACCAGAGCACATCTTTTTATCGGAGGAGTAAAAGAACGGCCCATTGCTCATAAACTTGGCATTGGATTTTGTGATCACAACCACGAGCGAAAAGAAGCATTAGCAGGGTATATAGGCATGGTTAACTTCGCCAAAGAAGTGTTTGCCTCGGTAACAAGTCCGGTTTGGAAGTTTGTAAAGTAAGCCCTGAAGGGGCGAATTATAAAAGCATAGTCCGAAAGGGCTTTGAAAAAGGATAAGTTGAAAAAGCCCTGAAAGGGCGAAACATATCAGTACGGTGTAAGGCCCCGGGGATTACAGGGCGAAGAAAAATTGTCCCACGTTCAAGCCTCGTTAAAAGCGACGGCATTACATGGGGCAACAACCTGAAAGGTAATTTTTATACAACCCAAAAAATATTGAATTAAAAATAATTCGGATGTTTGAACTTAATACAATAAAAAAACAAACAGAATCGTACAAGCCAACCCAGAATGCTTGTAAACTATGTTCACCACTTGGTGCAAGTATAGCCTATAAAGGGTTCCAGGGATGTGTTCCGCTAATTCACGGTTCACAGGGATGTGCAACATACATCCGTCGTTACCTGATTTCGCATTACAAAGAACCCATAGATATTGCTTCATCAAACTTTACTGAAGATGCAACAATCTTCGGCGGTGATGAGAACTTCAAAACAGCTGTTCTTAATATATTTAATTCTTATAATCCGCAAATTATTGGAATAGCTTCAACCTGTTTGAGCGAAACCATTGGTGATGATGTAAACTTGTTCCTTCATCATTTTTTGGCAGAAAATAAAGAAATCGATTGCGATTTTGTTGTTGCATCAACACCAAGTTACCAGGGCACACATATCGATGGTTTCCATGAAGCCGTTTCTGCTGTTGTTAAAAAATTTGCCAAACAAGGATATACACAAAATCATATCAACCTGTTCCCGGGTTTTGTTTCTACGGAAGACCTGCGCACTTTAAAAGAAATTACAAGCGATTTCGGAATTGACTCTATTTTATTACCTGATTATTCTGAAAGCCTGGACAATCCGGTTTGGAATACTTATCACCGAATACCGGCAGGTGGAACAAAACAGGCTGACATTGAAAAAAGCGGCTCAGCCAGGGCAAGCATTGAATTTGGAACTATATTGAACCGTGGGAGTTTGTCCGGCAGGGTGAAAAACCAATCTCTTTCAGGAACAGGAGCTCAATATCTAATGAATAAAATGGATGTACCCTTAATTAGTTTACCAATGCCAATCGGTATTATGCAAACTGATGCTTTTTTTGAAGAGTTAGAAAAAATAACAGGTAAAAAAAGCCCTGAAAAATATGAAAAACAACGTGGCAGGTTAGTCGATGCTTATGTAGATGCTCACAAATATGTGTTTGGGAAAAAAGCAGTTTTGTATGGCGAAGAAGATTTTGTAGTTGGAATGGCTGCTTTTCTCGATGAAATTGGGATTGAGCTGGCACTGGTCGCTTCAGGTGGTGAAAGCGGAATACTTGAAACAGAAGTAAAAAAATATTGTCCTGAAAATCGGGACAAAGTTGTAGTTCGCGAAGGTTTCGATTTTGAAAATATTAAAGAATGGTGTAAAGAAAGTAGCCCTGATATTTTAATTGGCCATAGCAAAGGATACTATATCGCGCGGGAACTAAACATACCAATGGTTCGTGTGGGTTTCCCAATTCACGACCGGATTGGTGGTCAGCGTATCAAACATCTGGGATACTCCGGAACACAGGAATTGTTTGATACCATAGTTAATACATTAATTGAGTATAAACAGAATACTTCACCTGTAGGGTATAAATATATGTAAAGCCCCTCCCTAACCCTCCCCGAGGGAGAGGGAATAAGAAAATTACACTTAAAAACAGATGATATGAAAGACATAAAAAACAATTTTGGAAAGACATTACATTCAAAAGAAGAGGTTTCCTTCCCCTCCCCTTTGGGGAGGTCGGGAGGGGCTATAAACATCAAATCTCATCCATGTTTTAATAAAGATGCAAAAGGAGAATATTCAAGGGTTCATCTTCCTGTGGCGCCGCAATGCAATATTCATTGTAATTATTGTAAACGAGAATTCGATTGTGTGAATGAAAGTCGCCCGGGAGTAACAAGCGAAGTACTTTCGCCCGAACAAGCTCTTGCATATACAATTCGATTGAAAGAAAAAATGCCACATTTATCAGTTGTAGGAATTGCCGGACCTGGTGATCCTTTTGCCAATCCTGTTCAAACAATGCACACATTGCAATTAATTCGCAAAGAATTTCCGGAGATGATTTTATGTCTAAGTTCTAATGGTTTAAATGTTCTGCCTTATGTGGATGAATTAAAAGAATTGGAAGTTAGTCATGTAACCATCACTTTAAACGGAACAGAAAGCGAAACCTTGTCGAAATTGTATAAATGGGTACGTTTTGAAAAACGTGGATATTTTGGAGAACAGGCAGCTGAGATTCTTTTAAAAAACCAGATTGAATCTATTCGTGCATTAAAACGTGCTGGCATAGTTGTAAAAGTAAATACCATTGTTGTTCCGGGAATTAACGATAGTAAAATAATAGATGTCGCTCAAAAGATGAAGGAGTTTGGTGTTGACCTGATGAATACAATTCCTTTATATCCGGTTGAGGGAACTCCATTTGAGAATTTTGAGGAACCTTCTCCAAAAAGAATGAAAGAAATTCGTAAGGAAATTGAACAATATTTACCGCCAATGACGCACTGCTCTCGTTGTCGTGCCGATGCTGTTGGTTTGTTGGGAAAGGATGATGCCGAAGCCAAACGAATTTTATCAGAAGTTTCGAACCTGGCTGTGAATGTCGATCTTACACGACCTCATGTTGCAGTTGCCAGTCACGAAGGGCTATTGGTAAACCAACATCTGGGCGAAGCTGCTCAATTATACATTTTTAGGGAAACACCGAATGGCTACCGTATGGCAGAACAACGTGCAACTCCCAAGCCCGGCTCAGGATCCGAACGTTGGCAAAAACTCGCTGAAACCATTAACGATTGCCGTGCACTATTAGTGGGCGGAATAGGTCCGGCGCCATCATCTGTTATCGGTAAAGCCGGAATTAAAATAGTAGAAATGACCGGACTGATTGACGAAGGTTTAGATGCCATTTACAAAGGCAAAGAATTAAAAACATTGAAGAAAGTCGATGTATTTAAATGTGGTTCTGAGTGCTCCGGTAAAGGAACAGGGTGTGGATAGAAATACAGCCCTCCCAGCCTTCCGCCAGCTGGCGGAAAGGAGAAAGAATTATTGAAAAAAGCCCTGAAGGGGCTAAACAGTAATAGCCCGGGGCAACGCCCCGGGTATAAAAATAAAAAAAGAAAAGGTGCATTCTTGCCCATATTTTGAAAAGCCAGCCAACGATGCACCGCAAAACGAGAAAAAGTTAAAAACGACAAAAAATCCAGAATCCAATAAT
Source organism: uncultured Prolixibacteraceae bacterium (assembly GCA_913063265.1). Classification (GTDB taxonomy): domain Bacteria; phylum Bacteroidota; class Bacteroidia; order Bacteroidales; family Prolixibacteraceae; genus Draconibacterium. Next base: position 25,014 of record CAJXZG010000068.1, read on the forward strand.
CTAAAAATCCAGTATCGAGTATGAAAATAGCAGTAACAACAACCGACAAACAAACCGTTAACCAACACTTTGGTAAAGCCAGCAGCTTTTCTATTTACGAGTTAAATACTGGCGAACTAAAATTTATCGAAACCCGCGAAACAACTGCCTATTGCCGTGGAGGAACAGAAGAACCGGTAAATGATGGACACACATTTTCCGATGAAAGATTAGAGGCCGTTTATGAAACCATTAAAGACTGCCAAATGCTTTATACCAAGCAAATTGGAGATAAACCGGTTTCGGCACTTTTACAAAAAGGAATCGAAATAAAACCCTGTAGCTGCAAAATCGAACAAATAATAGGCTGTAGTGGAAATTGTGAATAAAACAAATAATAATAACACAGATGTTATTTCTCTTTATTCTCTCCGCCAGCTGGCGGAAGATGTCCGAAGGACAGAGGGGTGACTTCCGACTAATTTTTTAATATGAAAAAACCAGAATTTCACATTTTAGTATGCAACTCGTACAGGGTTGCAGGAGATGCCAAAGGATATTGTAACAAGAATGGCGCATCAGATTTTATTCAATATATTATGGAGGAATGTAACGACCGAGGTCTTGATGTTGCGGTTTCTTCAACTGCATGTTTAAACGTGTGCTCACAGGGTCCGGTAATGGTAATTCATCCGAATAATTACTGGTACGGCGGTTTAACCGAAGAAAAAATAGACGATATACTAGATGCATTGGAAGAGGGGGAAGCTGTTGAGGAATACCTCATTAGCGACTAATTGAATTAATTGTACGTGTCTTTTTCAATCCCCCTCTTTTATTTGGAATAATTTTTTAACGATGTGTACCACTGTTTGAGCCTACAACTACGCTGCGCAAAGCTTCCGGCTCAATCCGTCCCCCTGAATTCAGGGGGAACGTTAAGGACAGTGGTCCCGAGAGTTCGGATACGCTTCCAAAACAGGGGGACATAACACTAAAACCAATTTTTATGATAGATAAAAGGTTTCCGCACCTAATCGACACTACTCTTCGCGATGGTGAGCAGGCTCCCGGAGTAGTTTTTTCTTTGGATGAGAAAATAAAAATTGCAGCTTATCTTGATGAATTGGGGATTCCGGAGCTGGAAATTGGAACTCCGGCAATGGGCGAAAACGAACAAAAGGATATTAAGGTTTTACTTGACCAGGGATTTGGTTTTAAAGCCACGTGCTGGGCTCGTGCAGTAAAATCAGATCTTGATGCCGCATTAAAAACCGGTGCAAAAAGGATAAATCTCTCATTTCCTGTTTCTGATATACAATTAAAAGCAATCGGAAAAGACAGAAATTGGATTCGCTCTGAACTTCCAAAAATAATGGATTATGCCAGAAATAATTTTGAATTTGTTGCAGTTGGTGCTCAGGATGCATCACGCTCTGATTCTGAATTTCTAAATGAGTACATTTATCTTTCAACGCTTTATGGCGCAAAAAGGGTACGTATAGCCGATACAGTTGGAATCTTAAATCCGCATACTGTTCAAAACCTCTTTCAGGATTTAAAAAAGAAGCATTCAGAAGTTAATTTTGAATTTCATGGACATAACGATTTGGGAATGGCAACTGCCAATCATGTTATGGCATTACAATTTGGAGCTTCCAGTGTAAGCCTTACTGTCAATGGTTTGGGAGAACGCGCCGGAAACGCCTGTTTGGAAGAAGTAGCTTTTGCATTAAAATATTCATGCGGTTTTGATATTAACTATGATGGACAAAAAATGGTTGAACTCTCCAAATTGGTTGAAAAGGCATCAGGTAGAAAATTACACCTTTCAAAACCTGTTTCCGGAGAATTGGTGTTCTCACACGAATCAGGAATTCATTGCAGAAGTTTAAAGGAGAATCCGCTTTCATACCAACCATTCAATCCAGAGCTTATCGGCAGGGAGACAGAGTGGGTTATTGGTAAACATACCGGGGCCGGTGCGGTGAATGATTTACTTGAAAAAAGAAATATATTTCTCTCCAAAAAGGAACTTTCGTATTTGGTAGAAAAAATAAAAAATCTTTCAATCCGGCTAAAAAGAGACCTTTATTATTTTGAAGTACAAAACCTAATTTCAACTAAAACCAAATTTTCAATATAAAATACTGGCAATATGGAAGACTGGAAAAAATATTATAACGAAGCCGAATGCTATTCCAAGGCTGCTTTTGGTGCTTACAAAAAATCGAAACTGGGCAACCAGGTAGTATATAATCTTATAGGTCTGGCTATCGAAAACTACCTGACTTCAATGTGTATTAAACTTGGATCTTTCCCCGAACATTCCAGTATTGGTTCAATGTTGGCATTGCTGAAAAAGAAAACAAGTGTTCCCAAAAATTTTCAGACAGAGGCACGTTTTATAAATAAGTTCATGAATTTCTGTTCTCTCGATGTATTCGAGCCAAAAGATCCTACAAGACCCGATTTGGTAAGAATGCTTGTTTTTACTGAAGATGTCAAGATATTTTGTGACAAACAAATTAATCCAACAAACCAGTTAACACCAATTTCTCAGTTAAGTGCAATTTATAATAATTGATATGCAAATTACAGTTATTTGTTAATTCATAAGTTTCCTTTTTAAAAGAAACCTGTATCAATCCTTTTTTCGTTACATTGTAACAATATTTCAAGTTAGGGCATGAACAAATATATATTATATATCATATTGCCATTTTTATTGTTGGCTTGTAATCATAAACAAAAACAAAAGAAACCCGAATTAATATTGTATTGCGCTTCAAGTCTCACAAATGTTCTTTCTGAGATTTCTAATGAATTTGAGACAGAGACAGGAATAAAAGTAAAACTCAATTTTGCATCCTCAGGTACATTAGCCAGACAAATTGAACATGGTGCAAATCCGTCACTTTTTATTTCAGCAAATAAAAAATGGTTAACTTACCTAAACGAAACAGGTAAATTAAATTCTGAATTTGAAAAAAAAATTGCAGGTAATTCACTGGTTATAATTGCACCTTTACATTCAAAATTAGATTCAAGTTCTTTTGAAGATGCTTTGGATATCTTAAATACTTTTTCGGGTCGTCTTTCCTTAGGCGATCCTAAACATGTGCCGGCAGGAGAGTATGCCATGCAGGCAATTAAAAAGTTTGGCTTAGATAATAAAATATCAGGAAGATTACTTCCCGCCAAGGATGTACGTTCGGCCTTAATGGTGGTAGAATTAGGAGAATCTGAATTGGGAATTGTGTACAAAACAGATGCTTTTAAGTCTGAAAAAGTGAAAATTCTAAAAGAAATTCCTACATCATTTCATGCCCCTATTTCTTATTATTTGTCAGTTTTAAACAGTAAAGATGAAAAGGCCAAACTTTTTTATGCATATTTGAGTAGCGAAACTTCAAATAATATTTGGTTGAAAAACGGATTCAAAATTGAGTGAACTGTTTACATATTCTGCATCCGAGTGGTCTGCAATTCGTTTATCCTTGTTAGTAGCCATTATTTGCGCAATTATAATTTTACCAATTGCTATTTTGATAGGTTGGTTTTTGGCACGTAAAGACTTTTACGGTAAATCAATAGTTGAGGGTATTCTGCATTTGCCTCTTGTCCTTCCACCAATTACCACGGGTTATTTACTTTTAATTGTTTTTGGCAATAACGGATTTATTGGTTCATTTTTGCACGAAAAACTGGGGATTCAAATTGCCTTTTCTTTTTATGCAGCTGTAATTGCAGCTATTGTAGTTTCTTTTCCACTGGTTACGCGTTCCATACGCTTGTCTATTGAATTAGTTGACAAAAAACTGGAACAGGCAGCCCAAACACTCGGTGCTTCTTTTTTGCGAGTTTTTTTCACTGTAACTCTTCCACTGGCAATGCCAGGAGTTATAAGTGGTTTTATTTTGGCTTTCGCACGTAGTCTTGGTGAATTTGGTGCTACAATTTCTTTTGCCGGTAATATTGAAGGTGAAACACAAACCCTTCCACTTGCAATTTTTTCTGAAATGCAAATTCCTGGTCAGGAAGCTTCTACTTTCAGACTGGTTTTTGTTTCAGTGTTGCTTTCATTAATTGCTATGATAGGTGCTGAGATTGTTAACAAACGAATTTTAAAGAATAAGGCAGGATGAAATCGGTTCTTGAGCTAAATATTAAATTAATTCGTAAGGATTTTTTGCTGGACATTCAGACAACAATCTCTGAAGGAATAACAGGTATTTTTGGTCCGTCAGGACATGGGAAGACAAGTTTACTGGATTCTATCGCCGGATTGACAAGGCCTGATTCAGGGTACATCAATATAAACGGAAAGCAGGTTTTTAATTCCGAAGAAAGGATAAATGATAAAGTTCAGTCTAGAAAAATAGGCTATGTTTTTCAGGATGTCAGACTGTTTCCGCATTTGTCTATCGAAAAGAATCTCAAATATGGCTGGAATCGAAAAGTATCAAACATCGACTTCGATGAGGTTATAGGAACCTTGCAGATAAGACATTTATTAAATAAGAAACCCGAATTTTGTTCCGGGGGCGAGAAACAAAGGGTAGCAATTGGAAGGGCAATTCTGAGTGGATCGCAAATATTGTTAATGGATGAACCTTTTTCGGCAGTGGATGTAAGATTACGAAAAGATATTATTCCGTTTCTAAATGCAGTTTACCAAAAATTTAACATTCCGCTTTTAATAGTAAGTCACGATTTGCCTGATTTACTCAGTTTAACCGAGAATCTTCTCTTGCTTAAAGATGGAAAATTACTTGCTCACGATAAGTTTCATAATCTGATTTTAAACGAAAAGAATCTGGATGTGATGCACGAATCGGGCTGGTTTAATATTTTACATCTAAATGTATTTGCCTACCTTCCTGCAAAAAACATGGTGCTCTTAAATAATAAATCCGACAATCTGCAAATACAGGTTCTAAGCGAACCATTCAAAGGAAATATTGAAGTGGGTAATGAAATCAAAGTTCTGATTAAACCTGAAAATATTGCTTTGGCAAAAGAACAGGTTTCAAATATCTCGGTTCGGAACCAAATACCGGGCGTTATTAAAAAAGTATTTTTGAAAGATGGATTGGCATTTTGCATTGTCGATATAGGAGAAAATATTATTGTCGAAGTTACTGAAGCCTCTCAAAAAAATATGAAACTGATTCAAGGGGAAGAGGTATTTTGCTTGTTTAAGTCAACCGCTGCAAAAATCCTAACTTTTAATTAGAAGCTATATTAGAAACATCATTTAATGTAAATCGATATATTATAATACCGGTAAAAAAGTTGAGAGACAATACTCCTTAATTTATTTCAAGGGAGTATTTTTTGCTCTAAATCCTATATTTTAAGTTGAGGTAACATTGAGTTTAATTTAATATTTAAAAATAACATCTCTGTTTATCAGTGCATTAAGTTTTAGCTGAAAAAATATTTCATTTTTTCTGTAAAAAATATTTGTCGGTTTGAAATCCTTATTTACTTTTGCACCCGCTTTTGACAGGGCAACGTTCTTTAAACGATTTGAGGTAATGTAATATTCCATGTTTTTGCTGTTTTGAAAAACGGCTGTTTTTAGTGTTAAATTAAAAAAGTCAAAAAAAACGCAAAAAGTTTTGGGAGTTTTAAAAAACCTATTACTTTTGCAGCCGCTTTTACAGCGATGTGTTCTTAAGAGGGATTGTTAGGGTAATAAGGAAAGAGTTTTGAGGTTAATATTTTGTATTGACTGATTGCTTGGGAGTATAAGAAAAAAGATAAATTATTTTGGTTTATTTTTTGGATGATAGAAAAAAGTGATTACCTTTGCCGCCCCGTAAATAGGGAAAGCGTTCCGGGATAGATTGATAGGTAGAGAGGATGCCCGGTAAACATAGAGCATAATGGAGTCAGCATTTGGAATTAGGGTGCTGATTTTTTATGGGAAGTTCATTGACATTTTGAAGCACAAAAGATAGAATAAAAGATATTAAAAAAAGCAAGGTGTACCAACTTTGTTAATTTCTGAGATTTCGATAACGATTTAGGACTGAGCGAAAGAGATTTAAACTTTTTATATATACAACGGAGAGTTTGATCCTGGCTCAGGATGAACGCTAGCGGGAGGCTTAACACATGCAAGTCGAGGGGCAGCATTTCCTTCGGGAAGATGGCGACCGGCGCACGGGTGCGTAACGCGTATGCAACCTGCCTTATACAGGGGGATAGCCCATGGAAACGTGGATTAATACCCCATAGTATCATTAAATCGCATGGTTTAATGATTAAAATTTCGATGGTATAAGATGGGCATGCGTCTGATTAGCTAGTTGGTGAGGTAAGGGCTCACCAAGGCGACGATCAGTAGGGGTTCTGAGAGGATTATCCCCCACACTGGTACTGAGACACGGACCAGACTCCTACGGGAGGCAGCAGTGAGGA
>CAJXZG010000069.1 GCA_913063265.1 uncultured Prolixibacteraceae bacterium
TGTTTCCATAGTACCAAATATCTTTATTCCAAAAAGGATGGCCTTTAAATTTATTTTGATAAACCCACTGTTCACCATTTATAATTTCATTGCCAGTTGAGAATATCGACAATTTCTCAATTTGGTCAAAAGTATCCTGTGCACCGGAATTATATCCAAAAATTAAAAGGCTGAATAAAAAGCAAAGATATTTAAGTTGATTTTTGGTCATTCGAACAATATGTTCATAGTTGTAACAAGAATATAAATTAAGAAAAAAAGGAGTGCGAAGCACTCCCTTTTTTATAATTATTTAAGCTTTTTCTAGTTTACATCCCAGAAAAGTTTGATATTTTGAGTGTCACCACCCATGGCAGCAACAGCTGCTTCATAGTTAGGACCATTCAATTCACCTTCGTCAAATGGGTAGTTCATACGAACAGGAATATCACCATAAGTCATTCCTTCAGGAATATTTAATACCGGATAATCCAATCTTCTCCATTCTGCCCATGCTTCAACAGCCTGATTGTACAATGCAATCCATTTTTGAGTTCCAATTGACATTTTCCAGTTAGCCGCATCATAAGCTACAGAAGCCTGTGCCAGATAAGCGTCAACTTCTTCCTGAGTTCCACCCCAGTACATAATACTTTCGCTGATAGCTTTATTGTACCATTCTTCTGCAGAACCGCCAACATTCCATCCACGTTGTGCTGCTTCAGCCAAAATGAATGCCACCTCAGGGAAACTCATTAAGTCAGCTTCAAAATCAGCAGCCATAAAGCGTTCTGTGAAGTTAGAGTAGTTGTTGTATGATTGTGCACCGTTTAAACCGTAAATAGCACCTTTGTAATCACCTTCGTACATAGTAAAGTATTGCCCGATACGAGGATCGTTCAATTCTTTCATTTTGTCTACGATAGTGTTGGCAGGTAACCAGTCTTTACGACCGTCAACTGAGAAGTGACTGTAAATAGTATTTACATGAGGTACAACTCCGTTATAGTAGAAGATAGCGCCTTCACCTTCAGCAAAAACACCGGCACTTACTGCCGACTCAACAGCAGATTTTGCAGCCGCTGGATCTACATCAGCCAAACGGATTCCCAAACGTAATTTTACAGAAGCTGCAAACGTTTTCCAGCTTGCTACATCACCGTCAAACAATACATCAGCTGAACCAAAACTACCATGATCAGTATTCATAGTATTAATGGCTGTACTAATTTTGTTTAAAAGATCAGCATAAATGGTGGCAGCATCGTCATATTTAGGTGTTGAGTTTTCAGCTCCCATTAAGGCTTCAGAATAAGGTACGTTACCAAATGCATCAACCAGACACTGGTATGAATACACTTCCATTACCTCAAGGATAGCCATTTTATTTGCATTCTCAATTGCTAAAATACCATCCACCTCTTCAGCAGAAATAAGTTTTTTAGCTTCTTTAAGATCCATTAAAACATCTTTATAAAATGCTGAATTGTAGCTATCAGGAATACCACGATCCTGAAGATTGTAGCGTGATTCATCAAAATAAGTAGTCTGTTGCCAGTACTGTGCAAATAATCTTGAAACGTTCAAGTTTACACTAGAAGAGTTAACTGTGTTGGCAAAAGTAACCACTGAGTTGGTAAAAATTGTACCAATAGGTACTTCTGTCGCTTCCTTCGGATCTAAATTATCCGGTAATTCGCATGATGTAAATGCAATTGCAAATATCAGCACAAATGCACTTAAAATATATTTTAGACTTTTCATATACTTATATTTTTTTTATTTATCCCTTGATTAAAAGCCAATCTTTACGTTAAATCCAATAGTTCTCGGAGTTGGATAAGCACCACTCTCAAGACCTTGTTTGTTACCAGAGCTCAAACCTGATTCAGGATCGAAATGTTTCGTGTTTTTACTAATAATCCAAAGATTTCTTCCAACAACTGATAATGTTGTTCCTGTAAGAGGAATATTGTTAAACCATGCTTTTGGTAATGCATATGATAATGCCACCTCACGAAGTTTTACGTAAGTTGCATCGAATACATAACGGGCAGTTGGTGAATTGTTGTAGTAGAAAGCACGACCCCAGCGAGCTGAGTTAATTAAAATATCGTTAGGTGTTCCGTCTGCTTTAACACCTGGTAAAATAGTACCTCCTGAATTTGGAGCAGCATCGCTTAATGGTACACCGCCACTAAAGTGAGGTCCCTGATCACCGTCGGTATTTGAAATTACGTTGTCACGCATTGGGTTTCCAAGTACGTTGGTTCCGGCAGTTTCTTCGTATACACCGGTTGCCTGACCATATTTTGTATTGATAGAGTAGATGTCGCCACCTTTTTGCATATCCAGTAAGAAGCTAAGGCTAAGGCCTTTGTAGGTAAATTTGTTAATTAAACCACCTTTCCAGTCCGGATTTGCATTACCAAGAATATCATCTTCATTTTCACCAATCATGTAGTAACCATTTTCGTTAACTACTTTACCGGCCGATCTGTCAGCAGCAATTGAAGAATCATATTCGCCGTTAACCATTTGGTTCGCGTAAACAAAGTCAGTACCCTTAATCACATTTGTTGGTTGGCCAACCATGTTGTTAATGGTTACATCCCATGCTGAAGTGATTAACAAGTTTTCTACATCATCATAAAGACTGATAACTTTGTTGTTGTTTTTAAACCAGTTTACGGTTACATCCCATGTGAAGTCCTGAGTTTTTACAGGAACCAAATTCAATGAAAGCTCAACCCCTTTGTTTTCAATTTCACCAGAGTTTACAAAACGTCTTGTGTAACCTGAAGACCTTGAAACCATTACCGGCATAATTTGGTCGAATGAGTTCGACTTGTAGAAAGCGACATCAAAACCAATTCTGTCATTAAGGAAACGTCCTTCCAATCCAGCTTCGATAGACTTTGTTCTTTCCGGTTTCAATTCAGGATTTTGCAAAGTACTGTTCACTGAGAATAAAGCCAAATCGCCCCAGTTTGTTCCCTGAGAATATGTAGAAACTGTACTGTAGATAGGAGCATCGTTACCCACTTCAGCATAGTTCAAACGAAGTTTTGAGAAGCTCATCCAGCTTACATCTTTCATGCCACCAAGTTCTGACAGAATTAAACTACCAGATACAGAAGGATAGAAATAAGCATTGTTTTCTTTTGGTAATGTAGAAGCCACGTCATAACGACCGGTTACATCAACGTAAACAAAGTTTCTGTAACCTACAGAAGCCTGTGCATAAGCACTGTTCATTCCTTTTTCCAGCAACGATTCTGTAACAGATACAGGAGATACAGAGTTACTGATTTTGTACAAACCTGGAACAATCAAACCACCTACAGTTGAACCGGTTGTGTTTTCGATATAGTTTTGTCTGAAGTTACCTCCAAGAACACCATTAATTGAGAAATCGTTGATATTTTTGTTGAATTTCAACATTATATCAGTATTTCTTTCCATAAATGTGCGTGTTCTTTTGGTATAATCAGAAGTACCGTTACTTCCAACAGCAACTCTTTCGTTTTGGATTTGAGTGTAGTAATCAATTGCTGTACGTCCGGTTAAAGTTAACCAGTCAGTAAATTTGTAATTCAATGCTGCATATCCGAAGAAACGATTACGCTCGTCATCCTGGAAGTTCATATTACGTACCCAGTATGGGTTATCGAAATAAATAGGATGTAATTCATCGTAATAAGCATAGTTCCATGTTCTCTGACGTCCATCAGGAGCAATCCAGTCTTCTTCCAGTCTTTTGAAATCCACATTGGTTTGAATCCACTGTCCGAATGACTGCATTACGTTTCCTTCGCTATAACCTGTTCCGTAACGTCCCAATGCCTGAGTATTGGTATAAGTAATATTACCCTCTGCAGACAATTTTTCAGTCAAATTATAAAGTGAACCAAAATTGATTGTATTCTTTTTGATTTCACTGTTAGGAATCATACCAGTTTCATCAACATTGGTATAAGATAATCTGAAGTTACCTCTTTCGTTGGCACCCTGAAAAGAGAGGTTGTTTGTCCATTTTACACCAGTTCCAAAGAAATAGGTATAGTCATTTTCCGGAGCAACCCAAGGTCTTTTCTCACCATATTTTGGTGATGTTGGATCTAAAGCATCCCAGTGAATTACCATCTTATTTGGATCAAATGCAGCACCCCATGAAGCATCTTCTGAGGTAGGTGTTATCAAATCTTCAACACCGTCTCCGTCAATATCAGCATAGAAGAAAAATGCTGATGGATCTTCATAGAAAGGTCCATAACCTCCACCATAAAGTTTCTGGTGTTGTGGCATTGTTGTTTTGTCGGCATTTGAAATCATTACGCCTGAATTTAAAGTAACACCAATACCTTTTTGACGTTTTCCTTTTTTAGTTGTAATAAGGATTACACCGTTTGCAGCGCGAGAACCATAAAGCGCAGATGCAGCAGCACCTTTCAAAACGGTAATCGACTCAACATCATCCGGGTTAATATCCATTGCGGCGTTACCATAATCGTAACCACCCCAACCTGAAGTTTGGTTAGCCGTGTTAGTGTTTGAGTTGTCTAACGGAACACCGTCTACAACAAATAATGCCTGGTTATTACCGGTTAAAGAAGTAGTACCCCTGATCAATACGTTGGCAGAACCACCCATCGTATTCGACTGACGGATATCCAAACCTGCTACTTTTCCTGAAAGAGAGTTCACAAAGTTGGTTTCCTTAACTTCGCTTACCGCTTCTCCTGACAGCTCCTGTGCGGCGAATCCCAGAGATTTTTTCTCTCTTTGGATACCAAGCGCAGTAACTACCACCTCATCCACTGTAATATCAGCACTTTCCATGCTAATACTAACAACGCTGCGTCCATCGATAGCAACTTCCTCTGTGGCCATTCCCACAAATGAAAAAATAAGTCTTTGGGCATCTGTAGGAACCGTTAATGAGTAATTACCTTCAATGTCAGTAATTGTACCCAATGTTGTTCCTTTCACCGATACCGAAACCCCGGGAATAGACGAATCGTCATCAGCAGAAGTAACCGTACCGGTTATTTCTTTCGTTTGACCATTCGCAACTATTGTTCCCACAAAAAGGAGAATCGATAAAAAAAATGCAATTTTTTTCATAGAAATAGTTTTAAATTAATAATTAAACAGCTTGTAAAAAAAATATCATTCAATTAAAAGATTTATGCTGTACACCCCCGAATACAGTCAAATCATAAATCTTTTTATTATTCACATTCATTAACTATTGAAATGTTAATAATAGTTAAGGACAGCAAATGTAAAAAAAGTATTGAATTGCAAAAAAAATTGAAACAAAATCAAACAAAAAAACTTCAATTTATAATTGACAAACCCCTTATAAGGAAAAATACATGACATTTGTTAGGTTTTTCCACTTTTTAATGCCGATAAATTACATTTTGAAAACAAATAGTTTCAAACTTGAAAATTGTGAATGCAGAAATTGTTCGTTCAATTAAATTTGAGCTTTATCTTACAATAAAAGTTCAAAAGCTAAACTTTAATCCGTATTTCTCCGGTATCGGGCTTAAACAGAAATTCTGTTAATTTAAACCTCAAAAGAATTTAGAGATGAATCTCTGGGGGCAGGTATATTCTGATTAATTCAGTTTGTTCATTGATTCAAACAACTGAATCATATCTTCCCTGTTTTTTCTGACTTTGAGTTTTTCATTTTTTATTACAGTCTTAGCCTCTTTGCTATTTCCGTGAAAAACTTTTGTCAAAGTATTTATGGAATACGGAATTTTAACAGCGTTTTGATTTCCTATTTTAAAATACAATTCTTTTTCAACCTTATAAAAATAAGAACCATCGCCATTGCCACCCATATAATAAGGAACCGACAAATTTTGATCAATCACACATTTATACCTCTCAAGTAATTGTACATCACCTTCGACTAAAACCACCATATATGCGGCTTCAATAAAACTTTTTTTTGGACTGCATAAAGTGTATACAAATTTGTCTTCACCTACTTTTATAAATTCTATCAGGTCAGGATTTGAAATCAGAAGTGTATCCCTTTGGTTTAAAAATTCGAATTCGTTGGTATAGGCATTAAACCTGAGTTTACAATCCAGGCTTTGTTTATCTTCAAGCAAATTTTTACTTTTTATTACAATAGTACCTTCGGTAAATAAATCGCTTACAAATGGTGAGCCTTGAATTGATTTTCCCTGACTTCTGACATAACGAGGTGAAAAAAGTTCGGAGGCTGCAATTCCTCCTTCGAAATACATAGCACTGACACCGTCGCCTACTGATACAGATGGAAGTGATCGATTTTGAGCGTAAAGATTATAAGAAAATCCTGAAATTATCAGTGCTACTATTAAAACTGCTTTTGTATTCATCCCACTTCCCTTTCTAAACATTGCTGTAAAATTAGGAAAAGTACTTCGCTTTTGAAGTACTTTTCCTTAAAATCATTAATTATCCCACCAAACCGGAGTCATAATATCACGTCCTTCCGGAGCGTTGCTATTATAAGTTTGTGTGCTGGTTGGATATGGTAATCTTCTTGGAATAGCACTTTGAGTAGCATCAGAAGCAACTTCCAGTCCGATAATGTTATCTGATCTTCTCCAATCGTTGTATGCTTCAAATTGAGCATAAAGCGCGATATACTTTTGCGTCATAATCTTTTTCAAGTCAATTGAAGCACCTGTTTCAGCAGCATTCGCAGCTTCCCAGTCAGCATCGCTAACACCCATTTTAGCTAAAGAAGCTTTAACTGCTTCGTTATAAGCAGCAGCAGCTCCACCCGGATCAGTAGCCAATTTGGCTTCAGCCTCGATAAACTTCATCTCAACATAGGTTACCAGTGGCACAGGAGATGATTTTGAAAAATAGAATGGTCCGGGCAGTGAGGCACCTACAGTTCCTGTCCCTGCCGGAGATCCAACTACGTCCCCTTCCGAATCATCAGCATGTTGCGCTAACCTTGGATCATCAGTTGCTTTCATCATGTCAACAACTGTAGCACACATTGCTATATCACCTCTTTCCAGCATAAACTGGTAAAGCGGACCTGCTTCTGCATCTGAGTTGCCAAAGTTAAACTGAAGATCTTCGTCATTTGATGAGATTGCATTTCCAACTGCAGCAAGGGCAGCAGTATAAGCAGCAGCCCCCTGGCGTTTGGTAAGGTGAATGGCATACCTTGCTTTTAATGCATAAGCTGCTTTTTTCCAGGAATCCACATCACCGCCATAGAAATAATCGCCGCCAATCGGAATTGCATTAGCAGAATTATTAAAGTCAGTAATTGCAGCATCTAATAATCCGTTAATAGCTGTATAAATACTTTCCTGAGTGTCAAAAGCAGGAGACAGGTTGTCCATTCCCATAAAAGCCTCTGAATATGGAATATCACCAAACATATCAGTCATAAACCCTAAACTCAGTGCAAGTAAAGTTTTACCAACACCAGCATTATGTGGTGATTCTAATTCTTCCGCCTTTTCAATTAATAAAACACAATCCTGCATGATTGTTGCATATGCATTATTCCACAAGTTATTTGGGTCAGAGTTCGTAATCGTATAATGCGATTGCGCCTGCGACTGACGAGCCATTCCATCCCAGTATTGAATAAGAATACCTGTTATACGAACTGCATCATTACCTCCAAAGCTATAAGCCATATTGGCTTCAATAGAAGGCAACAAGAGGTTCATCGGTACCTCAAGTGGTAAATCCGGATCAACGTTTAATTCCGTATCGATCCATTTTTCGCAAGAGCTAAATAATAACATAAATGCTACCATTAAACTTGCCGTATATCTAAATATTTTTTTCATAATTATCTATTTTACTTTATTAAACCTTAGAAATTTAACCTTAAACCAAATGTGTAACTTTTTGTTCCCGGCATATTAAAGTAGTCCATACCCTGCGCGTTTGAAGAACCCTGCAGGTTGGTTTCAGGATCGATACCTGTATAATCTGTTTTTAACCAAAGGTTAACTCCGGTAAAATATACATCAACATTGTCAAGGAAAGTATTAGCTAAAAGTTTTTTAGGTAAAGAGTAAGCCAGGGAAACTTCACGTAATCTTACCCAACTTGTACTTTCAATAAAGTCGATAGCAGGGCCAGTAAAACCTGAACCTTCACCTAAAAGATACCAGCTTACATCTTTTACTACTTCCTGGTCGTTTGCCTGTCCTGATGATACTACATTACCATCGGCATCAAGATGGCCTTTTACACCATCCCATACAAACAGGTCTGTTGCTTCGCGTGTTTCGGTATCTGCGTGTGCACCAAAGTAATACAATGCTCCTTTTGTACCGTTCCACATTAAACCACCTTCGCGAATATCAATTAATGCAGTTAAGCTAAGGCCTTTGTATGTGAAAGTATTTGTAATAGCAGCCGTCCAGTCAGGATTAACCTGTCCTAAAGGTTGCATTACATAATTACCCATTGGGAATCCATCAGGGTAAGAATCATCCGGATCATCGTTAATTACCGTATTTCCAGCATCATCTCTGTACCAGTCAAATCCGTATACCGAACGGTAAGGTTGACCGGCTACTGCACGAATCTGAGGATCTGTAAAGCCACCCAGGAAGATATTTTCTACACCCGGAGCCAGTTCAAGCACATTGTTCTCCATTTTAGTCCAGTTGGCCAAAATATTCCATTCAAAATCACCTGTTCTGACCGGTGTTGCAGAAAGCATAATTTCCCAACCAACACTTTCCATAGAAGCTGCATTTTGATATGAGCTTGTAAATCCTGTTTCACTTGCAATAGGTACAGAAAGTAAAAGATCTGTATTCTGGTTGTTAAAATAGGCAACATCTAATCCTAAACGGTTTTCAAAGAAACGAAGGTCAGCACCAATTTCAAATGATGCCATATTCTCGTGCTTCAAATTATTATTCCCCATTCCGTTACTTAAGGTGAAACCACTGTAACCAAGAAATGGAAAATCGTTACCGCTTGTCCACCCGTCACCTGTGCCTGCCTGTGTATAATAGGTTAAAGTATTGTATGCACCCGCAATGTTAGCAGTAATTGCGTAAGAACCGCGTAATTTACCAAAACTTAAAACGCTTTGATCTTCAAAAATCCCTAATTCAGTAAATACAAATCCTAAACTGGCTGATGGGTAGAATGAAGATAAATTTTCTTCAGGCATGGTTGTCGACCAGTCGTTACGTCCTGTAACATTCAGGAACAACATATCTTTGTAATCCACTTTAATATCGCCAAAGATTGCAGCCGTGCGCCATTTAGAAGTCCAGCTTCCTGTGGTTTGTACTGCAGTGTTACTCAATTGGTAAAATTCTGGAATTTCAAGTCCGTTTGCATAACCGTTCACTCCGTGTCCGTAAGTTTGGAATAAGTTATGTCCTAAAGTTCCTTCCAATCTGAAGTCACCCATTTGTTTTGTAGCTGTAATCAATAAATCAGAGTTGAAAATCTGATTATAGTTATTGGTTTCCCAGTTGCTACCTGAAGGTTGAGTACGCGAACCAATTGCAAAATAATCTTTTACCTGAGTAGTATAAAAGTCGGTACCTACCCGGTACGAAATGTTCAACCATTCAGTTGGCGTATAATTTAAAGCTGCATGGCCAATAAAACGATCTACATCATCGCTGTAGAGGTTTTCATTGGCTGTCCAGTATGGGTTGTCATAACCACCACCGTTTCTGTAATTTCTTTGGGTTCCATCAGGGAATTTCCAACCGGCAGCATTATTAAATGTAGGAGGAGTACGAAGCAATCCCAACATAACACCGGAAGTATTCGATCCCTGCTGAATACGGTCACCACCTGATTTAATATAGTTGGCACCCACAGAGAGAGCCAGTTTCCTGTGCAATTTGGTATCCATATTCAGTTTAACATTGGTTTTCATGAATTTGTTATTTGGAATAACACCTTCTTCTGTTAAATTACCCAATGAAAAATAGTAAGATGTTTTATCATCTCCACCGGTTATATTAACGTTGTTGTTATATTTAATACCAGTCTGGAAGAATTCGTAACGGTCGAATACTTTAACAGGTTCACCGGTTGCGTTTGGATCATCTTTTGGCACAATCCATCCGTCAGGGTTCCACATATATGGAGCATTTGCCCACTCATCAGGACGGGCATAAGTTTGATCAGTAATTTTTGGTCCCCATGAAGCAAAATAACCTTCAATCCAGTCGTCCCAACCCTGCGCATACTGATCATTCAAGTCAGGAACCTGGCTGATTTGAGATAAAGTTACAGAAGAAGAAACTCCAACTTTAATACCTCTTTGAGATTTTCCGCTTTTTGAAGTAATGATGATAACACCGTTTGCAGCACGCACACCGTAAAGCGCCGTTGCAGCACCACCCTTAAGAACTGTCATCGACTCAATATCTTCAGGATTTATATCAATGGTACGTTTTGATGTAGCTACACCGGCAACACCGCCACCGCCACCTCCTGATTGGATTGGCACACCATCAACCACAAACAAAGGCTGGTTATTTCCTGTAATGGAAGCGGCACCACGGATGGTAATGTAAGAAGAAGCACCTGCAGCACCAGACGAGCTGTTTACGCTTACACCCGCTACTTTACCTGTAATAGAATTCACAAGGTCAGTTCTTGGCGCACGTGTTAACTCATCGGCTTGTAAATTAGATACTGAGTATCCAAGCGCTTTTGTTTGTCGCTGAATACCAACTGCAGTAACCACAACCTCCTCAACACCAATCACATCTGGCTCCATAGCCACATCAACTGTGGTTGAAGAACCAAAAATAACTTCTGTGTTCTTCATTCCAACAAAACTAAAAATCAGTGTTGAAGCATCTTCGGGTACCATTAATTCATATTCTCCATCAATGTTTGTAATTGTTCCGATTGTAGTACCCTTTACGGCAACCGAAACCCCGGGAATCGACATATCATCCTCAGCAGATGTAACCTTACCGGAAATCATCTTTGTTTGAGCATGAAGCATCGTTGTTCCCATGAAAAGCATCATCAATAAAAAAAATGCAATTTTTTTCATAGAAATAGTTTTAAATTAATAATTAAACAGCAAAAAGATTCATATAATCAATCTCATAGTTATCCGAAATCAACAATTCCCCAAATGTTAAATTCGAAACTTTTAGCCCTGCAATAAACAGATGCCTTTAAACTATCAGATATGTTAAATTAAGTTAAGCACTCCAAATTTAATAAAAGAATGATATCTCGGTAAAGATTGGACAAATTTCGGAATCAAAAATATCAATTTAGAATAGTTCCAAATTAAAGGAAACAGACCTTTTTGGGAATTGTTATTTTTTAAATTAACACCCCTAAAAAAAGGACAGTAAAGCATTAAAAGAGCTAATTCTGTTTATTAATCCCTTATGTTCAATGGGGTATTTCTTTGTATTAGCTCCTTTCTGAGAATATGGTTTAAATAAAACAGCATCAATTCCAAATTGAATTGCCCCCATAATATCCACATCAAAATCGTCGCCAACCATAATACTGTTCACTTTTTTTGCATTTGTTGATTTAATTGCATATTCGAAAATTTTTCGTTCCGGTTTATGAGATTTAACTTCTTCTGAAATAAAGATTTTTTCAAAAAAAGGTCTTAAGCCCGAAGAGTCAATTTTTCTATATTGAACCTCCTTAAAACCATTGGTAATTATATTCAACCGATAATTTCTGTTTTTTAAATAATTCAGGGTACTTAAAACATCAGGAAAAAGTTCTTTTTGTTTTGGCATTACAGCTAAATAAAGTTCGTTCATTTTTTCTGCTTTAATACCCATAATTCCTATCTCTTCAAAGGTATTTTGAAAACGAAGTTTTGTCAACTCATTTTTATTGACTTCTTTTTTTCTGTATTTGTCCCACAAATTGTGGTTATGTTTTGAATAAACATCAAAAAAGAGATCGAAATTTGTTTGCGATTGAAGTTTATATTCAAAAAATGTTTCCTCCATTGCATTTTTTGAGTTGGTCTTAAAATCCCATAAAGTATTATCAAGGTCAAAAAAAATGTGAGTATATCTTTTTTTTGGATTCATGGTAGATGCTGGATTCTTGTTGCTGGATACCGGATTGATTGTTGATTACTTGATGTTGGTTATTGGTTATTGGTTATTAGTTATTTGTTGTTTGTAAAATGTTTTTTATACTGAAAGGAGACTGCGACTGAAGAATAAAGAATCTCCACTCTACTGCGCATCCTTTCGCTTACTTTTCTTTTCGCTTGCTTTCCCCATTCCTTCAACCACAATAACAATTTCTCCTTTTGGTGTATTTAAAGAATAGTACTGTTTTAACTCTGCCAGCGTTCCACGTTTAATTTCTTCGTACATTTTACTTAGTTCCCGGCAAACACAAGCATTTTTTTCTTCACCAAAAAACTCTGCAAACTGCGACAGTGTTTTCACCAAGCGATATGGCGATTCGTAAAATACCATAGTCCGGTTCTCTGTTGCCAGTTCCATTAAGCGGGTTTGACGTCCTTTTTTTGCCGGCAAAAATCCTTCAAAGACAAATCTGTCGGTAGGTAATCCTGAAACTGCCAGGGCCGGAATTAAAGCAGTTGCTCCGGGTAAACATTCCACCTCAATTTGATTGGAAACACATGCACGTACCAACAAAAAGCCCGGATCTGAAATCGCCGGAGTTCCGGCATCTGAAATTAAGGCAATTGTATTTCCTTCCTGAATTTTTAAAACCAAAGAATCAATAGCTTTATGTTCGTTAAACTTATGATGCGTCCAAAGTTTTTTATCGATTTCCAAATGACGCAATAAATGTGACGAAACACGTGTATCCTCTGCCAGGATTATATCCGCTTTTTTTAATACCGAAACCGCTCTGAATGTAATATCCTCAAGGTTTCCAATGGGTGTGGGAACAAGTATTAATTTGCCAAAACTACTCATTGGGAAAACGCCTTTTTACCAGGTTGACAAATTTTAAACTTGTTTCGTTCTTTTTCCATTTATAATTGGTTTGCAAGTATTGCACCGCATCTGATAAGTTATCAAGCGAATCCAGTTCTTCAACTGCTTTGGTAAAAGTTTCGGCACTGCCTTCAAATAACTCTCTGATATATTGAAACTTGTCATTTATACCAATAGAGGTTTTTATACTTTTTACAGGTCGGTTTGAAAGTTTGTGTTCAAGTTTTGAAGAATCATCAGACATTGAATCATTAAACGATTTTTCTTTCAAAAAACTATCTCCCAGTCTTTTATTTATCTCGGGCTCATTTTTTTCATCTTCTAATTCAACATCAGCATTTGTAGTTTCTTTTTTTTCTGTTTCCGTTTTCCGGGCTTCAACAAGTTCTTCCCTTTTAACATCCACTCTAACTTTTTCAACTACATCTTCAGTCAGTTTATGGTTTAAAGGTTTTTCTTCTGCCTGAATTTCCGGAATAACTTCCTCCGTTTCTTCCGCTTTTTCCTGAGCAGGTGATTTATTTTCTTCAATTTTGTTGTTAACCTGATCCGATTCTGAATCCTCTTTTCCCACAAATGGAGCCTTTTCCTCAGTTTTTTCAGAGGACTTAATTTCATCAGGTTCTTTTAAGGGTAGCGCAATTTCTTTTTCTTCAGGGTTTGTATTTGAATTTTCTTTTTCCAAACAAAGTTTTACCAGTTTTGTCGCACCCGAAACCCGGTTTCTTATAAATTCCATCTCCATTTCATCGAAACTTACATTACCCTCACCGGCAAACATTTCATCCAACTCAATCAGGTCCTTTAATAAATATTTTAGAAGTTTTTTATTTTCCATTCTTTAATGCTAAAGCTTTAAAATTTTACTTTTGTAAAAGTACTAATTTCTTACATATTCAATGTTTATTGAAAAAAACATAAACAACAAGAAAAAAGTTGGCTCAATAGAAGTAATTGCAGGCTCAATGTTTTCGGGAAAAACAGAGGAATTGATCAGAAGATTAAAGAGGGCAAAAATTGCCAGGCAAAAGGTCGAAATTTTTAAGCCCCAGGTAGATATCAGGTATTCTGACAATGAAGTGGTTTCGCACGATGAAAATGCCATTCAATCCACTCCCGTAGAAAACTCTTCAAATATTCTGTTATTGGCCAGCGATGTTGACGTTGTCGGTATTGATGAAGCTCAGTTTTTTGACAAAGGTTTGGTTGAGGTGGTAACAAAAATTGCCAACATGGGAACACGGGTTATTATTGCCGGACTTGACATGGATTTTACAGGTAAACCTTTTGGACCGATTCCGAATTTAATGGCCGTAGCCGACTTTATCACAAAGGTTCATGCAATTTGTGTAAAATGTGGGAATTTAGCACAGTTTTCGCATCGGCTTTCAGAGAAGGACCAGGTAGTTTTACTGGGTGAAAAAGATATTTATGAGCCGCTTTGCAGAGGTTGCTTCAGAGAAATAAACAAAAATCAATGATTGATTTTACCCTTTCAGAAATAGCAAAAATCTTAAACGCCGAACTTGTAAAAGGTTCAGGATTTAAAAATAAAAGAATTACTCAGCTGGTAACTGACAGCCGTAATTATTTTACAACGGAAGGAGCCATTTTCTTTGCTTTAACCGGCCCCAGAAATAACGGGCATGCTTATGTCCCAAACCTGATTAAAAAAGGAGTTAGTGCTTTTGTTGTTTCAGAACCGTCTGTAATAAAATCAGATGCTTCATTTGTTTTGGTGAAAAATACTACTAAAGCCCTGCAGGAACTGGCAACATTTATTCGAAAGCAACATAAAATTCCGGTTATTGGCATCACAGGCAGTAACGGAAAAACAATTGTAAAAGAGTGGATACATAATCTGTTATCCGGGGAATTTAAAATTATACGAAGCCCCAAAAGTTACAATTCACAAATCGGCGTTCCGCTTTCGGTAATCCAAATGGATAACAATTATGAATTGGGAATATTTGAAGCAGGAATTTCTCAACCCGGAGAAATGCAAAATCTTGCAGATATTATTGAACCCACCATAGGAATTTTCACCAATATTGGTGATGCTCACCAGGAGGGATTTGAATCGACCCAACAAAAAATCAAAGAAAAACTTTTACTTTTTACAGCATGCGAAAAGCTTATTTATAATGCTGACAATTTAGATATTCTACCTATTATTGAGGACTTTTGTACCAGACATTCAATCCAAAAAATCAGTTGGTCGTTAAAGGAGGAAAATGCTTTGATTAGGTTTTCTTCCCAAAAGAAAACCGATAAAACTGAAATCTCAGTTCTTAGCAATAATAATAACTACGTTTTCAATATTCCTTTTACAGATGATTCTTCTGTAGAAAATGCATGTCATTGTTTTGCTGTTGCCTCTGTTCTTAGTAGTGATATTCAAAATATTATTCCTGAATTTGAAAAGTTATATCCCGTTGAAATGCGATTGGAAATCAAACAGGGAATAAACAACTGTTTATTGGTCAACGACTATTATAACTCCGATTTAAATTCGCTTTCTATTGCATTATCAGTTTTGAATCAGCAGGCTGCAAAAGCGCATCTTTATAAACAAGTAATTTTATCAGATATTCAGCAAACGGGTTTGCCAAAAACCGAGCTTTACAAAGAAGTTAACAAGTTGCTTGCAGATTGGGAAATGGATGAAATTATTGGAATTGGTACTGAAATTTCCAATTATTCTGAATTGTTTACGATAAAAAAATCGTTTTACGACTCCCTTGATGATTTCAAAAAACAGTTTAACAGAACTGCTTACCAATCATCCGCAATACTTATTAAGGGCGCCCGACAATTTACATTCGAAAATATATCTCATCTTTTGCAGTACAAAGCGCACCAAACCCAACTTGAAATTGATTTAAATGCTTTGGTGAATAATCTGAATGTTTTTAAGAAGCTGCTGCAAGCCAATACCAAAATTATGGTAATGGTTAAAGCTTTTTCTTACGGCAGCGGAGATGTGGAAATTGCCAGTGTACTGCAATATCAGAATGTTTCGTATCTGGCAGTTGCCGTTACCGATGAAGGAGTTTTACTTAGAAATGCAGGGATAAAAACTCCGGTTATTGTTATGAATCCTGAACAAAGTAGTATTCAACAAATTATTGACTATCAGCTAGAACCGAATATTTACAGTATCGATTTATTAAAAAATTTCTCAAAAACAGTTTCTCAATATGGACTTTCTGAGTATCCTATACATTTAAAAATAGATACAGGAATGAACAGGCTGGGAATGAAAACTGATGAAGAAATAGAAACTGCTATTCGGTGGATTAAAGAAAATGAAGGACTAAAAATTCAATCCGTATTTTCTCATTTGGCTGCCAGTGACGATCCGGATCTTGACAGTTTCACCAATAAACAATTTGAAAAATTTGAAGAGATTTCGGGTAAAATCCTGGGGTCGTTTCCATATAAAATCGACAGGCATATTTTAAATTCTGCAGGTATTGAAAGGTTTCCTGAAAAACAATATGATATGGTTCGGCTGGGAATTGGATTGTATGGAGTTTCAAATACCGGCTTGCCACTTGAAAATATAGGAACATTAAAAAGTACGGTTTCGCAGGTGAAAAAAGTAATCCCGGAAGAAACTGTTGGTTATAGCAGAAAAGGTGAAGTATCTCGAAACAGTGAAATTGCCATTGTCCCTTTGGGATATGCCGATGGTATCGATCGCAAACTGGGCAACAAAAAAGGTTCAGCTTTTATAAAAGGTACCCACGTGCCCATAATCGGGAATATTTGTATGGATATGTTAATGTTGGATGTCACCGGACTTGAAATTCAGCCGGGCGATAAGGTTGAAATTTTCGGTCCTCATATTACCATTTCAGAACTGGCAGAAAAAGCAGGAACAATTCCATATGAAATATTAACCGGAATTTCACAACGGGTTAAAAGAGTTTATTTGCAGGAATAATCAAGCAAACACAGTTTAAATTTTATGAGAATATTTTTAGTCATCAATAAATTTGCCGGCAGAAAAAACAATTATAAAAAGGTTCTCAAAAAGATTCAATACAGATTAAAATCAAACCATTATATCGTTGAATATGCTTTCTCGGAGTACCGGGGGCATGCGACAAAACTTGCTGCGGATGCGGCTAAAAAGAATTTCGACAGGATTGTTGCTGTAGGAGGTGATGGCACAGTAAACGAGGTGGCACTTGGCCTGCTTGAAACTTCAAAAGTAATGGGTATTATTCCCACGGGCTCAGGAAATGGTCTGGCACGGGATCTTGGTATTTCCACAGGTATTGAAAAAAGTATCGACAGTTTGTTAAAAGGAAATGTTAAACAAATTGACGTATGCCGCTTTAACAAACAACATTTTCTGTGTACTTCAGGAATAGGTTTCGACGCCAGTGTAGCCGACAAAATGGGAAAAACAAAAAAGCGGGGATTCTTACAATATATTAAATTAACAATTCAGGAAAGTATCTCATTTCAACCCTTTAATATAAAAATTCAAATCGATGATAAAATCATTGAAAAACCGGTTTTCCTTTTAACCTTTGCCAATGCCCGGCAATTTGGGAATAATGCATTTATTGCACCTTTGGCAAATATGGGAGACGGATTAATAGATGTTGTTCTTGTAAATCCTTTTAACAAAATTCTGTTGCCGGTATTTGCAATTGCTTTATTTACAAAAATCATCCATAAACTTCCTTTTGTTGAAACTTACAAGGCCAAAAAAGTTGAGCTTGAAAATACAGAAACCAATATCTTTCACTTTGACGGGGAACCGGGAAAATTAATTGTTCCGGCAAAGATTTCAATTGACACCAACAAGTTAAATGTAATCTGCGGGTAGAAAACTTATTTGAGCAATTTTTGAGGATTCATTCTGAATTGTTTCACATTAATATTCAATCCAGGCTATTCAAAACATATATTAATGGTACAAAATTCCATTAGTCTAGCAATA
This sequence comes from uncultured Prolixibacteraceae bacterium, assembly GCA_913063265.1. Taxonomy (GTDB): domain Bacteria; phylum Bacteroidota; class Bacteroidia; order Bacteroidales; family Prolixibacteraceae; genus Draconibacterium. Next base: position 17,902 of record CAJXZG010000069.1, read on the forward strand.
CAACACATTAATCGTCAAATAGTTATTGTTTGTCGAAAAGCATGTAACATCCCTTTTTGCTGTAAGTCAATTTAATTGAAAACAGTTAATACTATTTAAAAATTAAATGACAGGTTATGAAAACAAAAACTACAATTATCGCAATTTTAATGATACTTCTGGCAAACAATGTTTTTGCAGTTAAAAACTTTAAACTGGAAGTTAAACCGATTGAAGAATCAAAGGTGCTCATCAACACGGTTACAAAAGCCGGTGCTAAATCATCATTGGATATAGTATCTGAATCAGGAGAAACCGTTTATTTCAAAAAACTAAAAAAGAATGATTTAAATAAACAGGTTTTTAACTTATCCAATCTTGAAGATGGCAAATATGAAGTAAGGCTTTCTAATGCAAAAATGACCTTAAAAAATGAAATGACTATCTGCAATGGTGTTGTAACCGTGATGGAACAAAATCAGGAAATTGAACCCCATTTTTCGTTTGAAAATGATGTGATTAAAATTTCTTATCTAAATTTTGAAAAAGATAAGGTTCAAGCCATGGTATACCAGTCAGGAGTATTGATTCACGAAGCTTACCTTGGTAATGAATTTACAGTTAACAAAGGTTTAAATTTATCGAGACTAAAGAAAGGCAAATATGATTTATGCCTGACTAACGGAAATAGACAGTATTGGTTTTCTGTGGCACGTTAGATTACGTATTGTTTCGAAAAAATGGTCTTTACTTTTGTAGAGGCCATTTTTATTGATTTCAACATTCCTACATTTACTATATTTGTTTTCAGATCTAGTAAATTCTAAATCAATGAAATCTAAAAACCTGTTTGCTTTACTGTTATTTGCAATTCTTTTTTCTTGCACGGCAGAAAAAGAACCGCCAAATTTTGTTTTTTTCCTGGTTGATGATTTAGGTTGGGCAGATGTAAAATGCAATTACCCCAAAACTTTCTACGATACACCCAACATTGATAAACTGGCCAAAAACGGTGTACGTTTTACTAATGCTTATGCTGCCAATCCGGTTTGTAGTCCAACTCGTGCTGCCATTCTCACAGGCAAACACCCTAACAGGGTAAACATTACTGACTGGATTCCGGGTCAGGATCCCAAAAACCGCAAATTGTTGGGGCCACAAGACAGGGAAAATCTTGCTTTGAAAGAAATTACACTCGCAGAAAAACTAAAAGAAAAAAATTATAAAACCTGTTTTATAGGAAAGTGGCATCTTGGAGATGAAGGTTTTTTTCCCGAAGACCAGGGATTTGATGTTAACATTGGAGGCCATCACAGGGGAAGCCCACCGGGTGGGTATTATTCCCCATACAAAAATCCAAAATTGATGGATGGTGCTGATGGAGAATATCTGACAGACCGCTTAACTGATGAAAGTATCAATTTTATAAAAGAGAATAATAAAAATCCTTTCTTTTTATACCTTGCTTTTTATACGGTTCACACTCCAATTCAGGCTTCGAAAAAACATATCGCATTTTACAATGAAAAAAGAAAAACCTTAAACCTCGATACTGTTCCTCACAAAAAAGAAGGTGAAGGCTGGACAAAACTAATTCAGGAAAATGCCGATTATGCTTCGATGGTAAAAGCCCTGGATGAAAATGTGGGATGGATTTTAGAATCCTTAAAATCGCTTGGACTGGACAAAAATACATGGGTAATTTTTACCAGCGATAATGGCGGACTTTCAACACTGCACAGAAAAAAAGCACCCACAAACAATGGCCCCTTACGTGCCGGAAAAGGTTGGTGTTACGAAGGAGGAATTCGTGTACCTTTAATTATAAATGGACCTGATTTAATGGAGCCGGGAAGAGTTGTACACCAACCGGTAATAAGCATGGATTATTTTACAACAATCCTGAACCTGGCAGGAATTAAACACGATTCAAACGACGGAAAAAACCTGGTTCCGTGTTTAACCAAAAATGAAACTTTACAAAGAGATGAACTTTTCTGGCATTTTCCCCATTACCACGGCAGTGCCTGGAAACCCGGCTCGGCGCTGCGAAAAGGAGATTGGAAATTTGTACATTTTTACGAAGATGATAAAACTGAACTTTATAACCTGAAAGAGGACATGGGTGAAAACACAAACCTGGCAGAACAGTTTCCGGATAAAACGGCAGAATTAAAAAAATTATTGATGAAAAAACTAGCCGGTTCAAATGCGGCATTTCCTGCCCTAAATCCTAACTTTAACCAAACAAACGAATAATATGAACAAAACAATAAAATATAAAATTTTAATACCTGTATTCTTATTTTGCAGTCTGATTTTTTTTCAAATTAAATTGTATGCCCAGGAGGAACAAAATACGCCTGCAGGACTAAACTTCTTTTTGGATTGTTATTCCTGCGATTTCAATTTTGTAAGACAGGAACTGGAATTTGTGTCTTTTGTGCGCGACCCAAATCTTGCCGATGTACATATATTAACCACCTCATCTAGAACCGGAAGTGGCGGACGAAAGTATTTTATGAATTTTATCGGATTAAAAGAACTTGAGGGGACCGATTTTGAATATCAGTATACGGCAGAAAGTTCGGCAACAGACGATGAAAGACGAAAAGGTTTGTTAAAACTCATTCAAACCGGTGTGCTGCAATATTATTCACAAACCGGCTTTTTTGAAAACATAGAAGTTGAACTTACAGAAAAAGAAAACAAAACCGCCAGGGAAATGATAGATGATCCGTGGAATTTATGGGTTTACCGGATAAGTGTAGGCAGCGATTTTGCAAAAGAAGCCAGTCAGGATGAATTCTCTTTTGGAACAAGATTAGACGTAAGAAAAGTAACCGAAGACTGGAAGATTTATTTTGAAGCTGACTATGATATGAATCGTGAAAATTTTTACGATGAAGATGAAAAAATTGAAAATAACCAAAACAGAACCAATATTGAATTTGATTATGTAAAAAGTTTAACCAACAAATGGTCGGGAGCTGTTTTTGCCGATTATGCTTCCAGTACCTACCTGAATATTAAAAATGAATATAGCCTTGACCTTGGGGCAGAATACAATATCTGGCCATGGGATATCAGTAACGAGAAAGTATTTGCTTTACGGTACCGACTGGGAAGCAGCTATTTTAATTACAGGGAAGAAACGATTTACGACAAACTTAACGAACTTCTTTTTTACCAGTCATTTGGTGTGAACATAGAGATGGTACAACCCTGGGGAAGAATTGATGTATGGCTCGAAGGCAGACATTTTTTTCACGATTTTTCAAAAAACAGAATTAATCTTTATTCCGATTTTTCGATAAGATTGTCAAAGCTTATTTCAATTTATACCGAACTGAACTTTCAAATTGTCCATGATCAACTATATCTGCCCAAAGGAGATACATCGCGCGATGATTTATTATTACGAAGAAGGAAACTGGCAACCACCTACGAAGTTGGTGCCGAACTTGGTATTCGTTTCACTTTTGGTTCGATTTATAATAATGTGGTGAATGAGCGGTTTTGATATTACAATAAATTGTCCTCTCAATGAAAAGTTATATTCTAATTGAACCGAAATTCAATTCCAAAACTTGTTCCCCAGTCGTTTCTTGTATCAACGCCGGAAAGTGGCTTATTATCGGAACTAAAAAACAAATTCCATTTAAGGTAAAAATCATTAAAAATTTCCCAATTAAGATCGGCATTAATAGTGCTTCTTAACCTGCCAGGAACCGTAAAGCTCGGAATCAGATAACTATCAGTATCAAATGTAACTTTTGGAGTATTAAGTATAAAAACAGAATAACTGACACCGGCAATTCCCTCCAAATTATTTTGCGTTAACTGCCCTGAAAATTCACGGTTTATTGAAACTCCTGCGAAGGTTCTTAACTCGTGTTTACTGGTACTGATAAAACCATAACTCGCTCCCGTATTGATAGAAGTTCTTATATCGAGTTTAAATTCGGAGTTACTCTCCGCCATTATTTTACCATTCACCGACCAGTTATTGGGTAATAACCTATCATACGCTGCTCCTCCACTTTGCCTTTGTGTTTTATCAGTTCCATCATCGGTAAATACCACGCTGTAATTCGCCGCAATGATTGATTTTTCTCCTTTATATTCAGCATTTCCGGCAAAATCGAGTTGAGAAATATTTGTGGCTTTTGTAAATCGATATCCTGCACTAATCGTTCCTGTAATTCTGTCGATAAATCTTTTTCTTATTTGAATTAACTCTGCGACTGACTGTAACTCTAATTCACTTGTTTCATTATTTTCATCTTGCAAAATACAGACCTGGCGTTTTCCTGAAGGATACAGCCTGCCATACAAAATACCTCCGTTGTGCTTAAGAATCCGAACCGGGTTGAGGACACATAAACTATCTATATTGATCCATTTGATGCTTAAAGTACCGGCATCATCGGTTTTTAGTTTTAATGAACCTCTGTCGAGCGATAACATTTCTCCGGTTATTTTATCGCCACTATGCAGATAAACCGTATCGATTTTAAAAGTTTGAGTTTTTGCTTCTTTCGAAAAAAGAAACATTAAAAAAACAAGTGCGAACCATAAAAAACCTCTCATACAATAATTTAAGTATAGCGTAAAAATACAATTTTTACCTTGAACCGTTTCATAAAATAAACAGTCTTTTACACGCTTACTTTTCCGAGAACATAAGGTATTTGCTGATTTTCTGCTTTAAAGAATCGGCACTAACCGGTTTGGTTATATAATCGTCAAATACCTCATTGTATTTTTCTTTATCCTCATCGAGTGCAAAAGCAGTTTGTGCAATAATCGGAAGTTTTGGATTAAAGTCTTTAATAATTTGAGCTGCGACATCTCCGTCAAAAACCGGCATATTTATATCCATCAACACCAAAGCAATATTTTTGTGTTTACGGCATAACTCTACGGCTTCGCCTCCTGATTTGGCAAAAAGAACATTCAGACTTGTATTTTTTAAAAGGTGTTTTAAGTACACCACAGAAGTTTCATCGTCTTCGGCAATTAATATTGTATTGTTATTCTGATTGGAACTAAAATGCTCTTCAGCTAAATCTGTTTTGGCTTTATTTTCAACAGATTCCAGTTTCCCGGGGATTGTAAAATAGAAACAGGTTCCTTTTCCCTGTTCCGATTCAATCCAAATCTCACCGCCCAACATCTCGACATATGCTTTTGAGATTGCCAGGCCCAGCCCGGCTCCTTCATAAACACTCGACATTCCTGAATTTGCCTGTACAAAACGTTCAAAAATCCTTTTCTGTTTACTCACAGGAATACCAATACCCGTATCTTTTATAAAGAACATTACCTTCCCGTCATCCTGTAAATAACCAAATTCAATCGTACCGTTTTTGGTAAATTTTATAGCATTTTTTATTAGGTTGGTAAGAATGGCATAAACCTTTTCTTTGTCGGTATTTATAACTGCTTCTTCGTCTGAAACCGGGCAACTCACCTTTAGTTTCAGCTTTTTTTGTTGCGCTTCGAGTTTGAAAAAGTTAAAAAGGAAGCGCAACTGTTTGTTAATATTGGCTTTTGAATATGACATATCCATCTGCCCCGATTCGATTTTGGAAATATTTATCAAATCGTTGATAATATTCAGCAGTCTTTCCCCGCTTTTTTCAATCAATTCGATAAACATTTGTTGCTCTTCACCCGATAATTTTGGTTCTTTCAGCAATTCAGCAAAACCAAGAATTCCATTCATTGGCGTACGGATTTCATGGCTCATATTTGCAAGAAATGCCGATTTTAACCTGTCGCTTTCTTCTGCCCGTTCTTTGGCAGCCACTAAATCCCGAATCATTTTCTCCCTTTCGATAATAATTGAAAGTTCGTGTGCGATAAGTTTCAAAAGTCTGATGGTAGATTGATCATAAGCATTTTCATCGGTATAACTTTGAACCACTATTATGCCTGTTGCCTTGTCCCTGTTCAACATGGGAACACCTAACCAACAAGCTGCAGGCGAGCCTAAAAGTTCAATGTTGTTTTCTGCCGCGAAACGGGCTTCATCATCACTTTTAAGCAACAGGGGTTTTTTGTGCTTTATTACCTGCCCGGATAATGATATATCTGCATCCCACTCTTCGAAGTCATCTTTTTCATCTTCGAAAATTATTTTTCTCAATGTATTTGTCTGGGATTGATAAACTGCCACAAAGAAATTGGTTGTATCGATAACTTTACTTAGCTCTTGCCTGACAAGGGTAAGCAGTTCTCCGATTGTTTTATCATCCATTGAAGTTCCGGTAATTTCCTGCAAAATCTGCTGAATGTTCTCGTCCCGTTTTCTCCTGGTGATATCATTGAGTATTAATACTGCTCCGTAAATTTCATTTTCATCATCTACAATTGGGTCTACCAGTACCTCAAGAACCCGGCCTTTCAAAATTAATTCCGATGTTTCGCAAGCTTTGCTTACTTTCATCCTCTCAAAGGGATTATTCCCGTTATTGTAATTATTATTGAATAAAAAGGCCAGGCTTTTCTGATTCAAAAGTTCCTTTTCAGATTTATTTAAAATTGACTGAAAAGCCTCATTGGTTTGTATAATTTTTTGATTTGAATCGATTAAAGCAATTCCGCTGTGCATTGCCTGAAATGTTCTGTTCCAGTTTTCTGAAGCCTGACGCATTGCTTTTTCCGCATCTTTTCTTTGACTGATATCGCGTGCAATTCCCAACACCTGTGTTTCACCTAAAATCTCCACCGGATGAATGGTAACTTCAACTGTAACCTTTGTTCCATCCTGTCTTAAAAATATGTACTCAACAGGACCTGATGGTTTCCCCTCCTTACTTAATTTTAACTGATTTGCTACTTTTAAAAGCTGATCTTCTGAAATAATATTTAGCTCAGCAATACTTTTTCCAATGACATCCTCTTTATTAAATCCGATTAATTTTTCTGCTGCAATATTTCCGTCAATAAATATCCCGTTTAAATCAGTAAGATAATATGCTTCCGGTGCATTGTTAAACAAAATTTTTAGTCTTTCCTCTGAACTCCGCAGGCTGCTTTCAGCCAATTTTCTGGAGGTAATATCCCGAAATTCGGTGGCTCTTACATTTTTGCCCTTAAAAAGAATGTTCTTTCCTTCCACCCGCAAAGGAAACATCTCCCCGTTTTTTCTTAATCCGATAGTTTCATAAGGTTTTTCTATTCCACTCGCAATCTTTTTTCGAACCCTTGCCCTTTCACTTTCAGCAATTAAAAGCAGGCCATCCATGTTAATCAATTCATTAATAGAATAACCGGTCATTGATGCCAGTACCTGATTACACTCCTGAATTATTCCGTTGTCATGAATGGCAATACCACCAAAAGATGCGCTGTGAAGTGCTTTATATCGTGTTTCGCTTTCTTTTAGGGCAATTGCAGAAAGTGTTTCCTGGGTAATGTCTTTTCCAAAAAAAGATGCACCTACTACTTTCCCCTCAATTGTAATCGGGTACATGGCAACCTCTATATAAACGACACCATTTTCAAGTTCAATTTTATCTGTAAAAACAAAATGTTCTCCGTTAAAAGCCCGGTCATAACGCTCTTTCCAGATGGGCTGGAGATTTTGCGGTAAAGATTTAAGAATGTTAACACCTTTTGAGAGTTGAACGCCAAAAGAATGAAAAAAAGCAGTTGCAAAAACGTTGTTTATGTATTGAATATTATAATTCTTGTCGATAGACCAAACACTTTCCAGTGAATTTTCAATTATGGCCTTGATATTCGCTTCATTCTCCCTGAGAATCTTTTGGGTCTTCTCACTTTCATCAATCTTCTTTTCATACAACTCTACTACATTGTTGTATTTCTCTTGCAACTCTTTCAATTCATTCAAAAGCTCATCTTTTGATTTTCCTTTAAGATTCATAACAGATAATGATTCTAATTCAGTGGTTTATAAATCACAGCAATGGTGTGAAAATATAAATTTTTTGCCGATCTGTTGTACTAAGCACACTGTTTTACAACAAACCTTATCTATTTAAAAATTTGTGGAAAAATAATTATGAAATGCAAAATAAACTTATGCTTGAAATTTGTGGGACTTTATTTTTTAACCAACTCCAGGTAAATCAATTCAATTTCATTCCAGTTTTCTCTGACAGGCGAAACTTTTATCAGTTTGTTCCCTGATTCAGTAATCTCAATTTCACCCAACGAATATTCCTGAAATTTTTCACCCTGAGATTGAATTTCCGCATGTACCGTTTTATCATCAAGCTGAATATTAATATTAACATCTTTGCTTGCTTTTATCAATCCTTCGATTTTGTATATACCTGGTTCTGTGACATTAAACATCCATTCCAAACGTGTTCGCGAATCGACCCAGTTTCTAACAACCGATTTTTTACCATAGTTTTTTAATACGGCATGATTTCCATAACCCGGATTATGAATATCGGCAAAATCTGCGGTGAGTAAAATACTTCCATCTTTTAGTGAAGGCATATTACTGGTAATTTCAGGCTTGCCTTTTACCTTAACTACTATAACTGTATTTATCGGATCGAAAGTTACCGAAGGTGCGTGAATTAAAGCATCTCCTTCTTCAAATTTCCAGGCAAATTTTTGCTGAGGCCTTGACAACAAATAAATATCTTTTATAACACCTTTTAATCCGGGAACACGAAGAACCTGGTCTTTTGGCCAGTTGAAAACATGTAAATACAGTAAAGTATGCCCGTCAACCTCTTTTTGCGTGCATCTCCCCCATGGCAGTTTAAAAAACGGACTTGCAGAAGTTCCATATATTGATTCACTGTTTTGTTGCATCCAGATTCCCATCTGTTTTAATCTAACAACACTGGAGTCAGGAATCAGTCCTTCTGCAGTAGGCCCAACGTTTAGCAACAAATTACCTCCTTTGCTTGCAATATCAACCAGCATTTGAATTAAATTGGCTGTCGATTTCCAGTTATTATCGTACCATTTATACCCCCAACTTGTATTCATAGTCATACAAACTTCCCAGTCATAATCCAGTCCGGTTGGTGGTACATGTTGCTCGGGAGTTGAAAAGTCTCCCGGCCATGGCCTGTACAACCGGTTATTGGTTAACATTGCAGGATATTTATCTGCTTCATTTTGCAAAAGTTGCGCAGCTTCTTCTGTCATTCCAATTGGTGTATCCCACCATAAAATATCCAGACCACCATAATTTTCAAGTATTTCCTTAACCTGAGGCAAAGCTTTGTCATTAATATAATTCATCAACGAATCGCGTTTTAAATCCGGATCCCAATGAGAGACTCCATTATTTATTCCTGCGTAGGTGCCCCCCGGTTCATGCCAATCCTGCGCCTGTGAATAGTAAAAACCTAGCCTGATTCCCTCCTTTTTGCAGGCTTCAGCCAGCTCTTTTATAGGATCCCGTTTAAAAGGGGTAGCATCATAAATGTTGTATTTACTTGCTTTTGAATGAAACATGGCAAATCCATCATGATGTTTCGAGGTAATCACAATGTATTTCATGCCGGCCATTTTTGCCAGTTTTACCCAGGCTTCTGCATCGTATTGTTTTGGATTAAAATTTTTTGCCAGTGCTTCATATTCCGCCACCGGAATTTTTGCCCTTAACATAATCCACTCACTAATTCCGGGAATTTGTTTTCCCTTCCATTCACCTGCAGGTTCGGCATATAATCCCCAATGAATAAACATGCCAAAACGGGCTTCACGCCACCAGGCCATTTTCTCATCCTGCTTAATGGTTTCTTCAGTTTTTTCAGGTTTCTCAGGACTTGTTTTACAAGAAATTACTAAAAATAAAACTCCAAGTATTATTGCCAGTTTGTTCATCGCACGTGGTTTTTAGTTTGTGAAAATCTACTTTAAAAGTATAGTTTTGGCTATTTAAATTACAATTTATTTCAAGGAAATATCAGTTTGAGGTTCTATTTCAAAGTTTAAAATCAAATTTGTTATTGAAATAGTTTAACCGACAATGCTTGTTTTTGTATTATTTTCTGTTCTGATTAGAAAGTAAAACAGGATTCTTTAACTCCACTGAATATTAACTTTTTAATTTTCAACAAAGGAAACCCGTTTTCAATTTCCAATAACTGAATTTCATAGATTTTTTGGTTGAAGAAGTTAAAATCAGTGAAAGCATCTTTTAATGCACCATTTGCATTTCTCACCCTCGTTATTTCAACTCTATTTTCATTTTGATTTTTAAGAACTATTTCAGTTGGGATGCTTAATTGGAATGATTTCAGTAATTTTATGAGGACCAATAAATAATGAATAATAATTTGCAAAGGAAGCTAATGGTAAAAAAATATGTGTGGTTTTGGAGAAGTATTCAAAAGGAATCAGCTGAAAAAACCAATAAAACAACATTGCTTTTAATTATACTTTTATCAGTTTGTGGTTTCTTTTCATGTAATAACAAAGCAGAGCAGGAATTAAGTTTACCTCATAAACCAAATATCCTTCTAATTGTGGCCGATGATTTGGGATATGGAGATATTGGATGTTACGGAGGAGAAATTGAAACTCCCAGTATAGATGCACTTGCCAAAAACGGCATAAGATTTTCATCTTTTCATACCGCGCCAATGTGCGCTCCCACCCGCGCCATGTTAATTTCAGGCAATGGCAATCATATCGCCGGAATGGGTGCCCAGAGTAAAGTTTCCGATGAATTTGGCTACGAAGGAAGGTTAACTGACCGTGTTGTTACTATTCCGCAACTGTTACAAAGTGCCGGATACCACACCTACATGACAGGGAAATGGCATTTAGGTATGACACCAGAATCCAATCCGCACCAAAAAGGGTTTGAGCAATCATTTGTGCTTTTAAACGGGGCAGGAAATCATTATACCAATCAAAGTGTTTTATCAAAAAGAAATTCGCGTTATACAGAAAATGGAGATTCAACAAACTGGAATAATGGTGACTATTCAACAGATTTCTACACCACAAAACTTATCACATATATTTCTCAAAACCTCGATGATAATCAACCTTTTTTTGCCTTTGCAGCTTATACTTCACCCCACTGGCCATTGCAGGTTGAAAAAAAGCACTGGGAAAAATACAGAGGTATTTATGATGATGGTTATGAAAAACTGAGAAAAAAAAGGATGCAAAGTCTAAAAAAAGCCGGAATAATACCAAAAAATTCAAGGCTTCCTGAACTGCATGAGAGTGTGATTCCCTGGGATTCACTGTCAGATGCTGAGAAAATGATGGAAGCCAGAAAAATGGAATTATATGCAGGCATGGTGGATAATTTAGACGAAAACATTGGAAAAATAATTTCTTTTCTGAAAGAAAATGGAGAATACGAAAATACTTTAATTGTATTTATGTCGGATAACGGTGCTGCCTACAGAGATTTTTTTTATGCCCAGAACTACAGTTTTCTTAAAGATTATTACAGGAATGACTATGAAAATATGGGGAATTACAATTCATATATTTCTTATGGACCACAGTGGGCGGAGGCCGGGTCTGCTCCATTTCGGTATTTTAAAGATTATGCTACGGAAGGAGGAACAAATACTACATTGATTATTAGTAATCCTAATATCTCAGGAAAGAATACCATTTCCCATATTTTTACAAGTGTGCTGGACCTGGCTCCCACTTTTTATGAAGTGGCTGAAGTTAACTATCCGGATGTGTTTAACGGGAATAAAGTATATCCTCTTCGTGGCGAATCGCTGGTTCCTTTGTTAACAGGAAAAACTGAAAATATTCATGATTCGAATTATGTATTTGCTGTGGAACATTATGGTAATGCCATGCTCAGAAAAGGAGATTGGAAAATTACCAATTTTAAACGTCCTTTTAAACAGGAAGATTTCGCCTTGTACAATATCTCCGATGACCTGGGTGAACAAAATGATTTAAAAGATTCGGAACCTGAAAAGTATAAGGAAATGTTGGAGGAATGGAAAAAGTTTTCTGATGAAATTAAGTTTCAGAAACCTACGGATTTTAAATAATACAGTCGCAATTTCCGCTAAAACAAACACAGCATTACTGAAACAAACAAACCGGTGTTATAATACTAGAATTTAAACTCGTAATTAATTCCTAAAATACTCACCGAATTCCTGTCATAATAGTAATCCTGATGACGATAATAGAGTCCGATTTCGTGGTGCTTTCCAAAATCTCTACTAGCTCCGATATCGTAGCGCCCCTTAAACCATTCGTTCAGGTTGATATCGTAAAATGCTTCGTAGCTGAAAAAAGGATCAATCTTTATACCCTTAATGTTGTATTTAATTTTTGCCCGTGGTCTAAAAAACCAGTTGTCCATTTGGATAATTATAATATCACCGGCATCAAGATCGTTGGTAAAACGTGTTCTGAGCGATCCATCAAATCTTTTATAATCTGCTTTTCCTGTTAAATCAAATACAATACTATGCGAAACTATGTTACCCTTTTCACGAATATTCGTATTGTATCGGTACGATGCGGCAATATCTAAAAATTTGAAGGGTTCGTAACCCAGTTTACCTTCTAAAATATATTCATCGAGAGTGAAATCATCCTGCAGACGAAACTCAGGAATAAAACTGAATTCAAAATCTTTCAAAAATTTCTTTTTAAAAGTTAGCTCAATCCAGGTGCCAAAACTTTCTGTTTTGGCAAAAACAGAGTTATAACACAGAATCAGGAAAAGACCCGCAAAAAGTAACTTCTTCATTCAGTATTTATACAAGTTTTTTACTGCTGCTTACTTCAAAATAAATAGTAATCCGGGCAATATCCCGCAGAAAATCAATCCTGTCAATCTGGTATCTTTTAATTTTAATGCCGGTTCTTTTTTCCAAATCAGCCAGTAGTTCATCTTCTTTATCACGGTGCAGATTATGAATATTTTCGTAAATCACTTTTAACGAGTCTTCCTGTCTCATCATCAGAATCCGCTCAAGTGCCCCCAAAGTACCGATTAGAAGGAGGTTAACCAGGGTAAGGCCAAAATAACCGATATAATCTTCTGATAATGCGTTAACCACCGATACCGCTATAATTACAAACAAATAGGTCATTTCTTTTGGGGGAATAGCATCGGTACGATAACGGATAATGCCAAAAATAGCGAACAACCCAAGTGCAAAACCTAATTCAAGCGTTACACTTTCGAGCAAATACACCAATAAAAACACAGAAATACTTATAGCAAAGTAGCTGAAATAAAACTCTTTACGCTTACTGATTCTTGAATAAAGCAA